>PUPC01000139.1 GCA_003553185.1 Planctomycetota bacterium
CCGAAAGAACGAAATGCGGTTCGAATCGCACTCCGGCTACCCGGCCGAGCAGATGGGTGTGCCCGTGCCGGAAGATGACGAAGAGCCGTTCTGATCGCTCTGCAAAGATAGATGCCGGACATGGGGCAGGGCAGACGGGTCAACAAGCAAATGGATGATGTGCCCGGCGGACCGTTCTGTTTACGGCGGCCGAGCGGGATGCCTTGATATTGTATCGTCGGCGGCCCGAGGGGTCGCCCGGGTAAGAACGTTCCGGTTTGGAGAGGAACCATCGGCCAGAAATCAGGCGTTGAAGCGCTCAGGTTGACCACGTTCCCGGCTTGCCCTCGCCGGCTGACCTTGTTGCTGCTTTTCCCGGCTCTCCTGCTGCTTGCCGGCCTGCCACGTGCGGATGGTGCGGACGAGTCGCCCGAGGGCAGAGAGATTGCCGAGGTCCGATTCGTCTATCGCGATCCCGCCAGCGGGGCGGAACAGCCGGTCCTGTCGCCGTCTCCTCGCCTTCTCGCTCAGGCCATCCGGCTCGAGATCGGCGGCACGTTCTCTGAGGAGTCCGCCGAGGCCGACCGGGAGGAACTGGCCCGTGAGCACGGCATGTCGTGCCTCGAGGTGCGGCCCGAAATCGTCCCGGAGGGCGTCCGTGTCACCTACGTCTTCGAGCAGGCGCCGCGGGTGTGGTCTATCGAGATCAAGCCGGAGGAAGGCGCCGCCCGCGTACGCACCGGCCGGTTGATGGAACATGCCGTCACTCTGCGGCAGGACGACCGAGTGACTCCCGCCCGGCTGGAGACCGACCGCAGCCGGATCGTCCACTACCTCCGACAGCAGGGCTATTACTTTGCGACCGCCCGGGCCTGGCACGCCCCCCTGCCCGCACGAGTCGGCTATACCAACGTCCGTTTCAAAGTGGACCGCGGGCCGAGGGTACGGCCGAAACACATCAACATCTCCGGGAACGAGGTGTTCTCCAATCGCGAACTCACACGCCGTATGGAGACCCGGGTGGATACGTTCTGGACACGCCGAAGGTTTGTCGACGTCACCTACCGGGAGGACCTGGACGCCATCGAGGAGCATTACCAAGCCGGCGGATGGAACGATGTCGCCGTGACCGCCCGGCCCACCCTGTTTGACCCCGAAGAGGTGATGATCTTTGTTCAATACGAAGAGCGGGAAGAGCGCGACGTCGTCACCTCGGTCCGGATCACCGGTGCCCGGACCGTCCCGCGCCGGACCATCCGCGACCGAATCCTCACCCAGCCCGGCCGGGAGTTCTCCGTCGAGCGGCTCGAGCGTGACCTCCAATGGCTCGAGGCCCGGTATTACGAACACGGCCTCGGAGCACGGCCCGAAGACGCCGCCGTCGCCGCCGCGGGCGGGACTGCCGTCCTCAACGTCGTCTTCTCCTATGCCCGCGAGACCGTGGTCGTCGATATCCCGGTCGACGAGGACGGGCTGGCGGGACGAATCGAAGCCCGCACGACCGGCCCGTTCACCAACGAGCAGATCGCCGCCATCATCCCCCTGGCCGCGGGCGACCCGGTGACCGACACCAGCGCCCTGCACGTCGCCCAGTCGGTCGCCCAGCTCTACGTCCGAAGCGAACCGCCCGATCGACACGCCCTGGTCGATTACCAGATGCGCACGACCCCCGACGGCCGTCGCCTCAACCTGGAATTCATCCGGAGGCCGGAAACGGTTCGCCCGGTCGATGCAAACCTTCGGATCAAGGTGGACGAAGGGCCTCGCTACCGGGTGGGCGAGGTGTCCATCGAAGGCGTTGAGCCGGCCGAGGAAGCCCGCATACGCGACCGGCTCCGTGTCGCCGAGGGCTCGCCATATTCGCCTGCCGGTATCTCCCGCGATGTCTCGATTGTCCGCAGCACCCTCCAGGAGAGGGGATATGCGGAGGCCGAGGTCGACGAGGCGGTCACTCCTCGGCCGGACGAGCATCTGTTCGACATCCGATACGAGATCGAGCCGGGCCCCGTGTACTATATCAACGTGGTGCGGATCAGCGGGAACGAAAAGACGCGGGCCGAGGTAATCGAGCGAGAGATGATGGTCGGCCGGAGGGAACCGGGGCCGGAGCGGTTCGACGTGAGGAGGATCGCTCGACAGGCCGAGCGGCTCCGCCGCACCGGCTACTTCGAAGACGTCGAGATCACCCCCATTCCCAGCCCCCGGCGAGAGGACGACATGTATTTCAAGGACCTCCACGTCGAGGTCCGGGAGGCGGTCACAAGGCGCCTGTTCCTGGGGGCGGGCGCCGGGACCGGCGTCGGGCTGTTCGGAGACATCCGACTCCGGGACACCAACTTCGACATCACCGACCACCCCAGAAGCTGGAGCGACTTCATCTCGGGGAAGGCGTATGCCGGCGGCGGCCAGCAGCTCGACATCTACGCTCGAGTGGGCAGCCAATTCCTCGAAACCGGAGTGGGGTGGCACGAGCCGTGGCTGGGAGACCGCCCGGTCGAGCTCGGGGTACGCACGTTCTACCGGACCGAATACCGCGACACTTATGACCTCGACCGGCTCGTCGGAGAGGTGACCCTCGGCAGACGGTTCGGCATCGACCAGGAACTCACCGCCTATCTGAGGGCCAGGGCCCAGCGTGCACAGGTCAAAAGCATCGACCGCGATGCGCCGACCGACGTATGGGACGACCGCGGCTGGCATACGATCCCGAGCCTCGCCGCCGGACTCACCCGGGACACCGTCACCGGACGCCCGTTCCCGACATCCGGCAGCCGAACGACCCTCGAGGCCGAGTTGCTCGGCGAATCAAGGTTCGATGCGATCAAACTCCGGGCGGAAGGGCGCACCTACAAGACCATCTACGAGGCCGAGGACGAGAGCAAGCACGTCATCTCCCTGTGGGGCGGACTCGCCAGCATCGTGGGCAGCGACGTGCCCGTGTTCGAGCGGTTGTACGCCGGCGGGCTGGGCTCGGTCCGAGGGTTCGAGGGCTATACCATAAGCCCCCGCAACGACCGAATCTACGAGAACCCGCCCGGCGGCCAGACCCAGCCCGTGGCCGGGGACGGCGACCCCATCGGCGGCCGGTTCCGCGTCCAGGGCGGAGTCGAGTACATGTTCCCCATCATCAAGGACCGGCTGCAGGGCGTGGCCTTCGTCGATGTCGGTTCCGTCGCGGAGAAGTCGGCGGGGGTGGGCGACGCCCTCAGCGACCTCCGGGTCTCGACCGGCATCGGGGCACGGTTCGCACACATGGGCCAGATCCCCATCGCCGTATACCTCGGCTTTCCCATCCGAAGGGTGTCGGGCGACAAGAGGGAGGTGTTCAGCTTCAGTATCGGGCTGCATTGGCCGTAAGGCCCGACCGACGCTTGCGCCGACGGCTTCCAGAGGGTATAACGACACGGGTTCGTTCACTGATCGGAGATCGAATGACGTTGAGCAGCACGGAAATACATCGGTTGGCCGACGTGGCCCGGATGGTTGAAGGCCACATCGACGGCGACCCGCAGCTCGAGGTGACCGGCATCGACGGGCTGCGCCGGGCAACCCCGGGCCAGATGAGCTTCGTCGCCGAACCGCAATACATCCACCAGGCGAGCGAGAGCAGGGCGTCCGCTCTCGTGGTGCCGGAAGACTTCGAACGGCCGGCCGGCTGCGAGCAGGCGTTGATCCGCGTGCCCGACGTTGCGGCCGCACTGGCGGCGATCGCCGAGTTGTTCGCTCCCCCGTCGCCGCCCCGTCACGAGGGGATACATCCGGCGGCCACCGTCGATCCCGACGCTCAGCTCGGCCCCGGGGTGTCCGTCGGGCCGGGCGCCGTCATCGAAGCCGAGGCCGCCGTCGGCGAAGGCGCCACCATCGGGGCCGGCGCGTTTGTGGGCTATCGGGCTTCCGTCGGGGCGCATAGCACCCTCGGTCCGGGCGTGAAAATCTGCCATCAGTGTGTCGTGGGCGACCGGTGCCTGCTCCATCCCGGGGTCGTCGTCGGCGGAGATGGGTTCGGGTTCTACTTCCGGAGCGGCGTCCACCACAAGATCCCGCAGATCGGGACGGTCGAGATCGGCGACGATGTCGAGATCGGCAGCAATACGACCATCGACCGGGCCCGGTTCGGGGCGACCCGCATCGGGGCCGGGACCAAGATCGATAACCTGGTGATGATCGCCCACAACGTTCAGATCGGCGAACACTGCGTCATCACCGGCCAGTGCGGCATCGCCGGGAGTGCGATCCTCGGGAACTACGTGATCATGGGCGCCCAGAGCGGCGTCCGGGGGCACGTCAAAATCGGCGACGGCAGCAAGATCGGGGGCCAATCCGGCGTCGATAACGACCTCCCGCCCGGCTCGGCGGTGATGGGCTTGCCCGCACGGCCTCACCGCAGGGCGGCGCGGTGTATCATGGCGGTCCAGAAACTCCCCGAACTGCGAAAGAGGGTGCGGGACCTCAAGCGAAAGGTGGATACCCTGGCAGACGACGATCCCAAGAAAGAGGCGGACCGGTGAGGCGACTACAGAGAACCATCGAACAGCCCGTCGATATCACCGGCGTGGGCATCAACACGGGCAAAGAAGTCGGTATGTCGATCAACCCCGCCCCCGAGGGGGCCGGCATCCGTTTCGTCCGGACCGACCTGCCCGCCAGCCCCGAGGTGGTGGTCAGTACCGAGAACGCCATCAGCCGGCTGCGTCGGACTGCGCTCCGCCGGCCCGGCGCCGACTCCGAGGGGGCCGAGGTCCAACTCTGCGAACATGTCCTGGCCGCACTCTACGCGATGCGGATCGACAATGTGGTGATCGAGCTCGACCACGTCGAACTGCCCGTCGTTGACGGCAGCGCTGCCCCGTTCGCCGAAGCGCTGGAGAACGCAGGCATCGTCGAACAGGACCGCCCGCGACGGGAAGTCGTCATCTCACAGCCCATCTCCATCTCCGCCGAGGACGCCAGCATAATCGCCCTGCCGTCCGAGGACGGGCTGCGGATTTCGTTTACCCTGGATTACCGCCCGGTCCTCGAACCACAGTACGGATCGTGGGAGGTCACCCCGAAACTATTCGCCAAGGAACTCGCACCCGCCCGATCGTTCTGCATGGAAGACGAGATCGAGGAACTACGGTCCCGGAACCTGGGCAAAGGGGCGACCTACGAGAACACCCTGGTCTTCAACCGAGAGGGCGTGGTCGGAAACACCCTCCGATTCCCCGACGAGGCGTGCCGCCATAAGGTGCTGGACATCCTGGGCGACCTGTGCCTCACCGGTGTCGACATCAACGCGCACATCATCGGCATCAAATCCGGACACGCCCTGAACGTCCGCATGGCCGAGCGAATACGACGCATCCTCCTCGAGCGAGTGGCCCCGCCCCGAAAAGCGGTGCTCGATGTCCGGGCCATCCAGGAGGCGCTCCCACACCGGTACCCGTTCCTGCTGGTCGACCGGCTGGTCGAGTTGGTCGACAACCGCCGCGCGGTCGGCATCAAGAACGTCACCATCAACGAGGAGTTCTTCAACGGCCACTGGCCCGACCAGCCGATTATGCCCGGTGTGCTCCAGGTCGAGGCGATGGCGCAGACCGGCGGCCTGATGTTCGCCCGACGCTGCGCCGAGCAGAACAAGCTGGCCGTCCTCCTCTCGCTGGACAACGTCAAGTTTCGCCGCACGGTCGTGCCGGGAGACCAACTGGTCTTGCAACTGGAGGCGGAAAAAGTGCGGTCGCGCACCGCACAGGTACACGGAGTGGCCCTCGTCGGCGGTGAGATCGTCTGCGAGGCCGACATGACGTACATGCTGGTCGATAAGGCCGGCGAGCCGGACAGCTTCCCAACCTAAGAAGGAAATACCTTGCCTACAATCCATCCAACCGCGATCATCGACTCCCAAGCCAAACTCGCCGACACCTGCCGAATCGGGCCGTACTGTGTCATCGAAGGGGACGTGTCCATCGGAGCCGGGACCGACGTCGGCCACGGCTGCCACATAGCGGGCCACGTCACCATCGGCGAAGACAACGAACTCTACCCATACTGCTCCATCGGGACCGCCCCGCAGGACGTGGGCTACGAGGGCGGCACATTCGCCGTCGAGATCGGAGACAAAAACACCCTGCGAGAGTTCTGCACCATCAACATGGGCAGCGCCAAGGACCAGCAGGTAACCGTCATCGGCAACCATAACTACCTTATGGCCTATTGTCACGTGGGACACGACTGCGACATAGGAAACCACGTGGTGATGATCAATAACGTCGGGCTCTCCGGCCACACCCGGATCGAAGACCACGCCATCCTCAGCGGCCTCACCGGCGTACACCACTACGTCACCGTCGGCCAGTATGCGTTCATCGGCGGCATGTCCCGCATCATCCACGACGCCCCACCCTATATGATTACCGAGGGCAACCCGTCGAGCGTACACCGGGTGAACGTGATCGGCCTGCGGCGGCACGGATTTGACGAAGAGAGCATCGCCTGCCTGAGACGGGCACACCGAGTGCTTTACCGCTCGAAGTTGACTCGCCAGGAGGCGTTCAGCATCCTCGAAGAACGCCCCGAAGAAATGACCCCCGAAGTCGAGGCACTGATAAAGTTCCTACGGCTCCAGATGGAGGGCCGACAGGGCCGGCAGCGGGAGGTGCGACGGATGGGGGACAAGAGTTGAGCGGCGAAAGTACCTTGAGAACTGCCGTGGTCGGAGTTGGACGCCTTGGCGGTTTCCACGCCAGAGTCCACGCCGAACTCGACGAAGCCGACCTGCGGTACACCATCGACGTCGACGGCGAGCGGGCCGCGAAAGTGGCCGCAGACCACGGCTGCGAACCGGAGACGGACTACCGCCAGATCGTAGACCAGGTCGACGCGGTCAGCATCGCCACCCCGACATCCTGCCACCACGAGATTGCAAAGGCGTTTCTCGAGGCCGGCGTGTCCGTCCTCCTCGAAAAGCCGATGACCGTGACCGTGGAACAGGCCGACGACCTGATCGCCACCGCCGAGAACAACCGGGCCGCACTCCAGGTGGGCCACATCGAACGGTTCAACCCCGCCTACCGGGCGATCCGAGACGTTCTGCACCAGCCCGCCTTTATCGAATGCCACCGGCTCAGCCCCTATCCGTTCCGCTCGACAGACATCAGCGTGGTGCTCGACCTGATGATCCACGACCTCGACCTCATCCTCGATATCGCAGGCGGCGAGCCCGACTCGATCGAGGGCTCGGGCATCGCCATCCTCTCCGAGGGAACGGACATCGCCAACGCTCGGCTCCGGTTCTCGTCACCGACGGACGGCCCCGGCTGTGTGGCCAACGTGACCGCCAGCCGTATCTCCCCCGCATCGATGCGCCGGCTTCGGGTCTTCCAGCCCGACTCCTACATCTCGATGGATTTCCTGGAGCGGAAGGTCTATGTCTTCCGAAAGCGTGACGACTGGGACGTGTCGGCCGCATCGGAGAGCGAAATGGCGGCACTGGCCGCGATGCCCCCGGAGGCGGCGTTCGGCCGGCTGCTGAAGGTCCGTTCGCTGGATCTGTCGGAGACAGACGCACTGCGCGACGAGGTCAAGGCGTTTCTTCGAGCCGTGCTCGAGGGCGGGCCGCCCCCGGTCACCGGCGAGCAGGGGCGCCGGGCACTGGCCTTGGCCGTCGATATCGAAGACGACATACGGCGTTTCCTGGGAGCTCGTTCTCGGCACTGATCGGCCTGGGACTCCGTAGACCCCTCGACGTCGGACCCAACCGCGGCTTTCCGGCGTCTGCCCTTGCTTGAGCGGCTGTCCACCCGTAGAATAAGGAAACACCTATGAACCAAGGGCAGGAGTCCTGATGAGCGCAAACCAGATTCTGATGTCCGGTAACGAGGCGATCGGCGAGGCGGCCATCCGGGCCGGTGTCGACGCCTATTTTGGCTATCCCATCACCCCCCAGAACGAGCTGACGGCCTATATGTCCCACCGGATGCTGGAAGAGGGGCGGGTCTTCATCCAGTCCGAGAGCGAGCTGGCCGCCGTTAACATGGTGCTCGGCGCCGCCGTCTCCGGCAAGCGAGCGATGACCTCCTCGTCCAGCCCCGGGATCAGCTTGAAACAGGAGGGAATCTCTTACCTGGCGGCGATGGAACTCCCCGCGGTGATCGTGAATATCGTCCGCGGTGGGCCGGGCCTGGGCAACATCGCGCCTGCACAGAGCGACTACTGGCAGGGGACCCGCGGCGGGGGGCACGGAGATTACCGCACCATCTGTTTCGGCCCCAGCACCGTCCAGGAGTGCGTCGACCTGGTCTATCTGGCGTTCGACCTGTCGGACAAATACCGGACGCCGGCGGTCATCCTCGCCGACGGCCGGCTGGGCCAGATGATGGAGCCGGTGACCTTCGACCATTTGGAGCCGCCGAACCCGCCCGAGAAGCCCTGGGCGCTGACCGGGGCCAAAGGCCGCGAACAACAGAGCATCAAATCGCTCTTCCTTGACCCCGATGTCCTCGAGGAACTCAACGTCCGCCTGGCCCGGACCTACGAGAAGATCGAGCAGAACGAGGTCCGCTGGGAGACGCTCCAGATGGACGACGCCGAGGTGTGCATCGTCGCCTACGGCACGTCAGCCCGAGTCTCGAAAGAGGCGATGAAGCGGGCCCGTGATGAGGGCATCAAGGTGGGGCTCATCCGGCCGATCTCGCTGTGGCCCTACCCCTATGAACCGATCCGCCAGGCGGCAGAGACGGTCCGGTTCTTCCTCGTGCCCGAGATGAGCTTGGGCCAGATGATCGAAGACGTCCGGCTCGCCGTCGAGGGCAAGCGCCCGGTCTATCACACCGGCCGAGTCGGCGGAAATGTGTCGAACCCCAAGGAGATACTGGATGCCATCCGAGACTGCTGCGAAAAAGTCTGACAAACGGCGCGGCTACCGCCGGCCGTACGCGCTGACCGAGGCGGTCACCCACTACTGCCCCGGATGCGGCCACGGCATCATACATCGGCTGCTCGCCGAGGCCATGGACGAACTCGGCATACGCGAGAAGACCATCGCCGTGGCCCCGGTCGGCTGCTCCGTGCTGGGCTACGACTATTGGAGGATCGACGTCAGCGAAGCTCCGCACGGCCGTACCCCCGCCGTGGCGACCGGCATTAAACGGGTGCAGCCCGACAAGATCGTCTTCTCGTACCAGGGCGACGGCGACCTCGCCGCCATCGGCACCGCCGAGATCGTACACGCCGCCAACCGGGGCGAGAACATCTGCGTGTTCTTCGTCAATAACACCGTTTACGGCATGACCGGCGGCCAGATGGCGCCGACCACCCTGCTCGCCCAAAAGACCCAGACCACCCCTGGCGGGCGCGACCAGGTGGTACACGGCAACCCGATCCGCGTCTGCGAACTCCTCGAGAACCTCGACGGCTCGACTTATCTCGAACGAGTCACCATCGGTTCGCCGGCCAACGTCCGAAAGGCCAAGCGAGCCGCTCTAAAGGCCTTCCGAACCCAGATGGACGGCAAGGGCTTTTCGCTCGTCGAGTTCCTCGCGCCATGCCCAACATACTGGCGGATGTCGGCACGCGACTCGATCAAACATATTAACGAGGTGCTGGTCGAGGTATTCCCGCCGGGCGTCATCAAGGATAACACAGGGCAGGAATGAAAATGGAAAGTCCGGGCGGACAGAGTAGCGGGCGATCCTCCCATCTGCTCATCGTCGACGACGAGAACGAGCAGCGCCAGGCACTGGCGGTCCTGCTCACACGCGACGGCTATCAGGTCGCTCGGGCGGCGGATGCAGAGGCAGCGATGGCCCGGCTCGCCGAGGGCGACATCGGGATCGTGCTCATCGACGCCGACATGCCCGAGCCCGACGGCTTCGAACTGTGCAGCCGTATTCGTGAGAAATACGGCACCGACCTGTACCTCATTCTTCGTTGCAGCAAGGAGGCCTTGTTCAGCCGCAGCATCTCGGCCGACGAAGGGGCCGATGATTTCCTCATCGTGCCACACTCCGAACGGGAGGTCATCGCCAGAGTCGAAACCGGCCGGAAAATGAAGGAACTGCAAGCTCGGCTCGAAGAGACCAGCCGGGCACTGGCACTCACCGATGTGACGGACTCGCTCACCGGGACGTATAATCGGAATCGGACCGATTCGGAGCTTCGCCGTGAACTCGAACGGGCACGACGCTACGGAAGATCGCTCGGCCTGGCCATACTGGACATCGACAGGTTCCGCCTGCTGAACGAGAAGCACGGCCGCTCCTTCTGTGATCGGATATTAAAAG
>PUPC01000133.1 GCA_003553185.1 Planctomycetota bacterium
AGAACTGGGAGTCACTTCCGTCGTCGTAACACACGACATGAACTCCGCCTACCTCGTGGCCGACCGCATCGCCATGCTCTACAAAGGAAAGATCATCCAGGTGGGCGAACCCGACGAGATCCGAAACTCGGACAACCCCGTGGTACGGCAGTTCGTCCACGGGAGGATAGAAGGGCCGATCGACTGACATAAGGAGAAGAGCCGATGAAAGAGCACTATCGCAAAAAGGAAGCATTGGTCGGATTTGTCTTCATCGTCGCTATTGCACTGATCCTGTTCGGAACGGTCGTCATGGGTGACCTGGCACTGTTCAGGCCGACCGAGACATGGAAGGTGGAACTCGACGAGCTCAGCGGCCTGACCCGAGGTGACGAGGTGAGGGTGCGCGGCTATCGAATGGGGACGGTCCACGACATACGGTTCGACCGCGAAGAACACACCTTCCGGCTCACCCTGAGAATGGATATCGATACGCCCATATACGAAGACTACCGGATTCAAGTGGCCGACCGGTCCGCACTCGGTGACCGCGTTCTGGCGATCGAACCCGGCACACCAACCAGACCGGCCGACCAGGAGAACCTGGTCGGAAGCCCGGAACCGGCCGGCGTCATGAACCAGATCGAGGGCGCAATCGCCAAACTCCAGGACCCCATCGAGCAGATAAGAGAAGGACGGGGCGACATCGGCCGGCTGATCTACGAGGACCACGTCTATCGCAACCTGCAGGAGACGACCGCAGCTCTCAAGGTTATCACCGAACGGCTGGAAAAAGGCGAAGGCACCGTCGGCAGAATACTCACAGACGAGACCGTGTACGACGACCTGGAAAAAATGGTCGCCACGCTGGAGCGAACCGTGAGTCGCCTCGAAGACCAGCAGGGGACACTGGGCAAACTTCTGACCGACGATACCCTCCACCGCGACCTGGCCGAGTTGCTCCGCCGATTCCGCGAGGGCGAGGGCGCCCTGGCGATGCTGCTGCACGAGGACAGCAGCGACATCATCGATGAGATCAGGGCGACCGCCACACACTTCCGGTCGATCGCCCAGAAAGTCGATGAGGGAACCGGCACTGTCGGCATGCTCGTCAACGACGACGCGCTATACCGCAACGCGAATCTCACCCTTGCCGACGCCCGCAGCGCGGTCCAGGGCATCCAGGACGGGAAAGGCACTCTCGGCCTCCTGTTCACCGACGACAAGCTCTACCACGACGTCAGCGACGCGGCCGAGAACATCCGTATCGCCGCCGCCAAAGCACACACCGGCGAAGGGACGCTGCCGCTGCTGCTGAACGACCCGAAAATTCACGACCAGATCCAGCAGTTGCTGAGCCGGGCGATCGCAAGCGTCGAAAATGCCCGGGACAGCGCCCCGATAAGCGCCATAACAAGCTTCCTCACCGGCCCGTTCTAACCGGTGACAGATCGAAAGGAGCCCCCGAATGGCCCAAGACGTGCCGCTCGAAATCAGCCAGGATGTCGACGTCACCATCATCTCCGTCCTCGCCCCCCGAATCCCGATCGACGCCAGCGACATCTTTGAGGAAAAGGTGGTCCGGACAATCCGGGGGCTGGAAATCCCCAAGGTGCTCCTCGACTTCGAAGGCGTCGAGTTCCTCTCCAGCTCCGTACTCGGCAAACTGATCAAACTGAACGGAGAGGTGGAAGACCGCGGCGGGCAGCTCATTATCTCCTCCCTCTCTCCCAAGATCGCCGAGGTCTTCAAGATCACGAAACTCGACAAGATCTTCCAACTCTGCCCGACAAAAGAAGAAGCTCTGAAAATCTTCAACTAAAACTCGGCGAGCCGGTCGCACACGAGGCGATGACCCGATCCCAGGGCAAACCGACGCCCCAACCCGCGATCACGATTTTTCGTTGGATTGACAGGCCCGGTTTGCGCTGATAAAATCCCGTCCCGTTTGTAATATGGCGATATTTTTCAACCAGGAGGACTGTTGTGGCAAAGAAGAAATACGTGTACTTTTTCGGCGGCGACCAGACCGAAGGCAAAGCCGAGATGAAACAACTGCTCGGCGGCAAGGGCGCCAACCTGGCCGAGATGGGCAACATCGGCGTACCCGTCCCCCCCGGCTTCACCGTAACCACCGAGGCGTGCCATTATTATGCGACGCATAATCACAAGCATCCCCCGGGGATGATGAAACAGGTGCGAGAGAACCTGACCAAGCTCGAAAAACTCATGGGGAAAAAACTCGGCGACGCAGAGGACCCGCTCCTGGTCTCGGTCCGGTCCGGGGCCGCCATCTCCATGCCCGGGATGATGGATACCGTGCTCAACCTGGGGATGAACGACGAGTCGGTGGTCGGCTTCGCCAAAAAGATGGGCAACGAGCGGGCGGCGTGGGACAGCTTCCGGCGCTTCATCGACATGTTCGGCACCGTGGTCATGGGACCGACGACGGGACTCGAACACGAGCACTTCGAAGATGCGATGCGAAAGGTCAAGGCCAAGTACGACGCCGAGCTCGACACCGAACTGACCGCCGATCAGTTGAAGGAGCTGTGCAGCGAATACGAAAAGGTCTATAAAGAGCACGTCGGCGAGCCGTTCCCGCAGGACCCGATGGAGCAGCTCGAGCATTCGATCAACGCCGTGTTCGGCTCATGGGACGCCCCGCGGGCGATCCGATATCGCCAGATCAACCGGATCACCGGCCTGCTGGGCACAGCAGTGAACGTCCAGACCATGGTCTTCGGAAACATGGGCGAGACCTCGGGTACCGGCGTCGCGTTCACCCGTAACCCGGCGACCGGCGATCCCGAGCCGATGGGCGAATACCTGACCAACGCACAGGGCGAAGACGTGGTCGCCGGCATCCGCAACCCGCACGAAATCAGCGAGATGCCGAAGGAACCGAGCCCCGTCTGGGAAAAAGCTCACGACGAACTCGTCGAGATCATGAAAAAGCTGGAGAAGCACTACACCGACATGCAGGACGTCGAGTTCACCGTCCAGGAAGGCCGCCTGTTTATGCTCCAGACCCGGACCGGCAAACGGACCGGCCTGGCCGCGGTGCGAACGGCCGTCGACATGGTCAACGAAGGCCTGATCGACGAGCGCGAGGCGATCAAGCGCATCGAAGGCGACCACATGACGCAACTCCTCTTCCCGGTGTTCGATCCGAAGGAGGAGGCGAAAGCCAAAGACAAGGGGCTGGACCGCGCATACGGTCTGCCCGCCGGCCCCGGCGCCGCATCCGGCAAGGTGGTCTTCACCGCCGACGAGGCAGAGGCCGCCGTCAAAAAGAACAAGAACGAACGGGTCCTGCTGGTCCGACACGAGACCAGCCCCGAGGACGTGGGCGGAATGTGGGCCGCACAGGGCATCCTGACCACCACCGGCGGGATGACCAGCCACGCGGCCGTCGTCGCCCGCGGCTGGGGCAAATGCTGTGTGTCGGGAGCCAGCGACCTGAACATCGATTACCAGAAGAAACAGGTGACCGTCGATGGAGTCGTCGTCAAAGAAGGCCAGTACATCTCGGTCAACGGCTCGACCGGTGCCGTCTATCTGGATGACGGCAAGGACGTGGACATCCCGACGACCTCGTCGCCCGTGGTGGCCGCCGTCGTGCGCGGCGAAAAGTGGGCCGTCGACCACCAGATATTCAAGCTCTACTCCCAGGTGAGCGAGTGGGTCGACAAGTACCGCAAGATCAACGTGCGGACCAACGCCGACACCCCCGAGGACGCCGAAGCGGCCCGGTCGTTCGGAGCCGAAGGGATCGGACTCACCCGGACCGAACACATGTTTTTCGAAGGCGACCGCATCCAGGCGATGCGCGAGTTTATCCTCGCCGACGACCACGACAGCCGAGTGGAGGCACTGGAGAAGCTGCTGCCCTATCAGCGGAAGGATTTCGAGGGCATCTTCAAGGCAATGAACGGGCTGCCGGTGACCATCCGGCTGCTCGATCCGCCGCTGCACGAGTTCGTCCCGCACGACTCGGAAGGCCGGGCGGAAATGGCCGAACGACTGGGCGTCTCGCCGCGGAGAGTAGCCGACAGGGTGAAAGCTCTCGCCGAGTTCAACCCGATGCTGGGCCATCGCGGCTGCCGGCTCTCCATCAGCTATCCATCGCTGTGCGAGATGCAGACCCGAGCGATCATCGAGGCGGCGTGCAGCGTGGCCAAGCAGGGCATCGAAGTACTGCCCGAAATTATGGTCCCGCTCGTCGGCAGCAAGGCCGAGTTCGACTACCTCGAAGAAGTCATCCGCAGAGTGGCCGAAGAGGTCATCGAACAGACGAACAAACGGGCACGCAAGCACAAGGTCGAGATCAACTACCTCGTCGGGACGATGATCGAGATCCCGCGAGCGTGCATTGTCGCAGATGAGATCGCTGCGGGCGCCGAGTTCTTCAGCTTCGGCACCAACGACCTCACCCAGATGGGTTTCGGGTTCAGCCGCGACGATGTCGGCACCTTCCTGCCCGATTATATCGACAAGAAGATCCTGCCCACCGACCCGTTCCAGGCACTGGACCAGGAGGGCATCGGCGTCCTCGTCGAGATGGGGATCGAAAAGGGCCGAGCCACAAGCCCGGACCTCAAGATCGGCATCTGCGGCGAGCACGGCGGCGAGCCGTCGAGCGTGAAGTTCTGCGCCGCGGCCGGCATGAATTACGTGTCCTGCTCTCCCTATCGTGTGCCCATCGCACGCTTGGCTGCAGCCCAGGCCGCCATCGAGGCGGATGAGGAAGACGAAGGATAATCCGCCGCGAAATCACGAGAATGTCCGCAGCTTGTAAGGTTCCGGGCGTTCATCGGAATCCAATAATTGAGAAGGGTCGCCGGATTGGACGGCGGCCCTTCTCTTCATGGGCGGGCTGCTGCGATCAGAACAGCTCCCCTGCCCTGGCCCACCTCAGAGAAAATCTATTGGACCTGCGACGGATGTCGCGTTATACTTGACATATATGAGGAATTGCTTTCTCTGAAAGAGGAGTCGCTATGACCGGGAAGTCAACCACAGATCGGCATCGACCGATTGGCTCGCCGGGCTCGAACCGGCCGATGATCATTGCCGTGCTGGCCGCCCTGGCCATCGGGGCGGTTGTCGTGCTTATCATCGTCAGCGCCCAGAACGGGAGACCGGAGCCAACCGACGATGAAGTAACGGAAGCGGAAGTCGAACGTCCACCCACCGAGCCAGTGGAAACGGATGAAGAAGATGCCGATGTGGACGAAAAGCTCGAGATAACCGTACACGAGGACGGTTCTGTTGCCTTGCATGGGCGGGACCTCTCCCTGGAAGAGCTCGAGCAGGCACTCCGCCAGGCGGCCGAACGCGATCCCGGCCAGGAAGTGCCCCTCGTGGCCCCGCCGACGATCGAGTGGCAGCACGTCGCCCGGATCGTGGACCTATGCCGGGAGGCAGGGCTGACCAACATCTCCCACCGCGTCGCACGGTTGAGGGACCTGTGAGACAACGCCGCATCCACTGACACAATGGCACCCCCGGAACACCTGAAACACGCGCTGCCATGTTGAGTGCCATTCTGTCAGTGCCGGATTTCCCGGCAATCCCGCCCCAATTGTAAGTTCAAGTAATAATCATCGGGCGCAACGATATAAGTGGCTCGAGTATACGTTGTTATACTTGGGCCGCTATTATCGCGGAAATGTTTTGCATGGTTGGCATGCTATTTGCAGTATAATATGGTGATTGACAAGGCAAACCCGGTGCCGACGGTCAAATGGACCGACTGGCATTGAGGAAGACCGTCGGCTTCAGAGGCCGACATCGGGCCGATCGCCTAGTCGGCCCCGGCCGGACCCCCGGCTAAAAAAAAGGCCGGTTCGGGGCGTAACTGGCAGACGAGCGGCCGTAGGAGGGACAAATGAAAACACAACAAGCGAAACGACATCATCGCAGAAGAACCCGCACGGTACGACGCGGTGGACGCCAGGTCTGGGGGCTGGCGGTGTTCGATCCTCAACAGAGGCCGGGCCGTGCTGTGGGAGAAACAGAAAGGAGACCCGACAATGGCTATCCGGAAAGATCCTAGGCAAACAGAAAAGAAATGGATGAACTGCCTGCGTTGTGGCAGGCCGATTCATACCGACATATACCATCGTCTTTGCCGCCGATGCCAGCGGCGCAACCGCGAGGTCGGCGGCCGGATGGGCCGCATCTCGCGCGAGTACAACTCCATCGTACGCCAGAGCGGCTTTGACGACGAATGGTAAGCTAGATTGAATTCGCCCCGGTGGTGTTTTGCGATACCACTGGGGCTCACACAGGAGGACTACATGCATAAAAAGCACTTGTGGTCACTGGCGACTGTCCTCCTGGCGATGCTTCTGCTACCCGTATCTCCGGCCCGGGCAGACGAGGCCGCAGATGCGCAGGTCCTGCAGTCGCTGAGCCGGGCCATCTCCAGAACGGCCACCGACGTGAAGCCCGCTGTTGTAAGTGTATACACCACTCACATCATTCGAAGGGACGATATGCCGGGCATCCCGGGCCTTCCTTTCGACTTCGGCCCGTTCGGCCCACAGCCCCGTCGGGAGCGGCCCGATGAAGGAAACGGTTCGCAGCGGGAGTTCCGCAGGCGCGGACTCGGCTCCGGTTTCATCGTGAACGCCGACGAGGGGCACATCATTACCAACAACCACGTGATTGCCGACGCGGAGGACATCAAGGTCCAGCTCGCCGACGACCGCGAGTACGAGGCCACGGTCGTCGGGGCCGATCATCAGACGGATATCGCTGTGATCAAGATCGACGCGCCCGACCTCAAGGCCCTCGAACTCGGTGACTCCGACGAGGTCGAGGTCGGCGAGTTCGTGCTCGCCGTCGGATCGCCGTTCGGGCTCCGCCAGACGGTGAGCTTTGGGATCATCTCAGGCAAAGGCCGGGGCGACCTCGGGCTCGAGGATTACGGCGATTTCATCCAGACCGACGCTGCAATCAACCGCGGCAACTCCGGCGGCCCCCTCGTCGACGTGCGGGGCAGAGTCGTCGGTGTCAACACCGCTATCGCCTCACGCACCGGCGGGTCCGTCGGTGTCGGGTTCGCCATCCCCGTCAACATGGCACACCATATTGCCACACAATTGATCGAAACCGGCGAGGTCACCCGCGGCTGGCTCGGCGTTGGAATCCAGGACCTCACGTCGGACATGGCCGAACAGTTCGGACTCGACCGGCCCTCCGGCGCACTGGTCACCCAGATATTCGACGACACGCCGGCAGCCGAAGCCGGACTGGAGCCGGGAGACATTATCGTCGAATTCGATGGCACAGAAATCACGAACGTGTCGACTCTCAGGAACACGGTCGCCGCGATCCGCCCGGATACCGAAGTCGAGCTCGCAATTATAAGGGACGGCGAGCGCAAGGCCCTTACCGCCACAATCGGTCAACTCTCCGAAGACGCACTGGCCCATGCGCGCGGCGAGACGACCACAGAGGAACTGGGCATGTCGGTACGAACGCTCGATCCCGAAATGGCCGAAGAGCTCGGCACCGAGCAGGAGACGGGCGTTGTCGTGACCGCCGTACAGCCCGACAGTCCCGCCGCCGAGCAGGGCATCGGACCGGGGGCCATCATCCTCCAGGTCAACCGGCAGCCCGTGGCTACCGCGTCGGAATTCAGGGCCGCCCTGAGAGAAGCCGATCTGCAGCGGGGCGTGCTCCTGCTCGTCGTCATAGAGGACCAATCTCGCTTCGTCGTGTTGAAAAGCGAGAATTGATAATCGAACTGTAAACGGGTCGTCCGCCGGTGTAGGCAGGACGACCCTCGGGGCGATCTGGCCGGGATCGCCCCGATTAAAAACAGGCCGCCGGGTCATATCCCGGCGCTGACGCGCATAGAGTCGTGAAAAGGGCTGCTTCCTGTGTTGGGAGGCAGCTCACGGGGTGGCTTGGCCGGAGTCACCCCGTAAACCAACAAGCGGCGGGCAACAACCCCGACGCTGGCACATATAGATGTCCGAAAAGGGCTGCTTCCTGTGTTGGGAGGCAGCTCACGGGGTGGCTTGGCCGGAGTCACCCCGTAGAGCACCAAGCGTCGGCCACTGCCGGCGCAGAAGATAGATGCTTGGAAATGGTCGTCCGCCAGCGTAGGCAGGACGACCCTCGGGGCGATCTGGCCGGGATCGCCCCGAACGACAACAACCAGCCGGGCAACATCCCGGCGATCATGTCATAAAGAAAACTGAGTGGCTCAGGACGTGCAGCAACCGAAGAGTCCGGGCGGTCGCCCGGACTTTTTCCTTCAACAATCCACCTCGATACGATCGTTGGGCCGGGGCAGGCACCCGCTCGCGGTAGCTATCTCTCCTCCCCCGCCCGGAACTCACCGCTCCGTTCGAGCATCAGGGCAAAAGCAGGACGCTTCTGGACAATATCTCGGGATTTTGCAGCACGTCATGCCCTAGAATCGGGTTGACCATAGCAATAACACTGGTAGAATACATTCCAAGCTTAGCGATATCGGGCTGAGCAGCCAGCCACCTGCGCCCTGCAGTCTCGTTATACCATCTGCCGCGGGGGCCATTTGTGAGCGTCGATTCCTGAAGAGGACATAATGAAGAAAACCTATCTGATGACGCCGGGGCCGACACCGGTTCCCCCTGACACCAGCATCGAACTGGCCAGACCCGTCTATCACCATCGCACCGACCGCTTCAAGGCGACCCTCGAGGAGGTGACGCGCCTGCTCAAGGACCTGCTGCAGACCGCGGGCGACGTTTTTTTGATGGCCGCCTCGGGCACAGGTGCGATGGAGGCGTGCATTGCGAACACACTGGGCAGGGGCGACCGTGCACTCTGTGTGCGCGGTGGCAAGTTCGGCGAACGATGGGGCAACATCTGCGAGGCGTTCGGGATCACCCCCGTGCACCTCGACATCGAGTGGGGCGACGCCCCGGACGCCGCCCAGATCGCCCGGCTGCTCGACGAGTCGCCCGGCGTGAAAGCGGTATGCGTCCAACTCTGCGAGACCTCGACCGCCACGGTCACCGATATCGAGGCGATCGGGCAGGTCACCCGGGACCGCGATGTCCTGCTCATCGTGGACGGTGTCTCGGGGGTCGGCGCTCTCGAATTCCGTATGGACGCCTGGAACGTCGATCTGGTGGCCGTGGGTAGCCAGAAGGCGCTGATGATGCCGCCCGGTCTCGCCGTGGTGGCCGCCGGGCCACGGGCAATGGAGCGGATTGAGGCCGCCCACGCCCCCGTGTTCTATCTGGACCTCAAGGCGGCAAAGGCGGCCGCCGACAAGAGTTCCACCCCGTTCACCGCACCGGTCCCGCTGGTCGAGGGGCTTCTCCACTCGCTCCGCCAGATCTCGGAGGAAGGTGTGGAGGCCGTGTGGGCCCGACACGCTCGGTTGGGCCGTGCGATGCGGGCCGGTGTCCGGGCACTGGGGCTCGAGCTCTTCTCCAAGCATCCCGCCGACTGTGTCACCGGGATACGTGTTCCCGAGGGCGTCGACGGCCAGGCCCTGCTGGCCGACATCGAGGCGACCGACGGGGTGAAGTTCGCCGGCGGCCAGGCGCACGCCAAGGGCAAGATCATCCGGGTGAGCACGATGGGCTATGCAGGCCCGTTCGACGTGGTCATCGCACTGGCGGCCCTCGAGATGGGCCTGAGCCGTGCCGGATATCAGGTCGAGCTCGGTGCCGGAGTCAAAGCGGCCGAGTCTGTTTTTCTGGAGGGCTGACTGATGGTCCGAAAGGCCCGGCTCGGCGACGTCAAGGATATCCACCGCCTGGTCAACCAGTTTGCGGGCGAAGGCCAGATGCTGGCACAGTCGTTGAGCGACCTGTACGACAACCTGCGGGATTTCACAGTGGCGCCGGACGCGTCGCCCGGAATCGAGGGCGGTCTGCGCGGCTGCTGCTGCCTGCACATCATCTGGGAGGACCTCGCCGAGGTCCGGTCCCTTGCCGTGGACGAGGCCGAGCATGGCCGCGGCGTGGGCCGGCAGCTTGTCGAAGCGTGTCTGGACGAGGCGCGCGAGCTGGGGATCGGCCGGGTGTTCGCCCTGACCTATCGTCCCGAGTTTTTCGCCCGGCTGGGGTTCCGCGAGGTGGACAAGGCGGAACTGCCCCATAAAGTCTGGGCTGACTGCATCAAGTGTCCGAAGTTTCCCGACTGCGACGAAGTCGCCGTGGCTATCGACCTGA
>PUPC01000117.1 GCA_003553185.1 Planctomycetota bacterium
GGGTCGATCGGACGGGCCGTCCGCGGGCTTGCAATCTTCGCGGCCCGCGCGTATAACAAGGCCATTCGACGGAACCCGATCTCCGAACCGCCCCCAGGGGGACACCACGATGCCCGAGAACCTGCTCTGCTTCGGCGACAACGCCTACTTCCTCAACGAACGACGGGACCTGTTCCCCGACGAGTTTGTGGACCTCATCTACCTCGACCCGCCGTTCAACTCGCAGCGGCCCTACAACATCTTGTTCGAGGACCAAGAGGGCACGCCCAGCGCCGCCCAGATCAAGGCGTTCGACGACACCTGGACATGGGACGAGATCGCCCAGCGGAACTACGAATGGCTCATCACCGACGCCGGGTTTGCACCCAGGGCGCTACAAGACCTGATGAACACGTTCAACCGGTTCCTCGGCCACAGCGAGATGTTCGCCTACCTCGTCCAGATGGCGACCCGGCTGGTGATGATGCACCGGGTGCTCAAGCCGACCGGCTCGCTCTACCTCCACTGCGACCCCACCGCCAGCCACTACCTCAAGCTCGTGCTCGACGGGGTGTTCGGAGCAACAAATTTCCGGAACGAGATTGTTTGGAAGCGGACCAGTGGACATAGCGATGCTGCTCGATTTGGGTCCGTGCATGATGTCATACTTTTTTATACGAAGACCGACGAAGCAACGTGGAATGACACATACCAACCATATGATCCCGAGTATATAGAAAAGTATTATCGATATGAAGATGAAGATGGACGCAAGTTCATGTCGGGTGATTTGGGGGCAGCGGGTCTTTCTGGAGGAGGATACGAATATGAATGGAATGGCATTACCCGGGTCTGGAGATGCCCTAAAGAGACAATGGCAGAATTTGATGAGCAGGGCCGCATATTTTATACGCGGAACGGTTTCCCGCGCCTGAAGCGCTACTTGGACGAAGCCAAAGGGCTGAAGGCCCAAGATGTGTGGTCTGATTTGGAAGCACTGCGATCGTGGCATAAAGAGAAACTTGGATATCCAACACAAAAGCCAACATCGCTTCTCAAGCGCATCGTCGCCGCGTCGTCGAACCCCGGCGACGTCGTGCTCGACCCGTTCTGCGGGTGCGGGACGACCATCGACGCGGTCGAGACCCTGAACCGCGAGAACCCCGACGACGAACCGCGCTCGTGGATCGGGATCGACATCACCCACCTCGCCATCAACCTCATCAAGCACCGGCTTGCCCGGTTCGAGCCGCTGCCCGACTTCCGCGTCGTCGGTGAACCGGAATCCGTCGACGGAGCCCGCGAGCTCGCCGTCGCCAACCGCTACCAGTTCCAGTACTGGGCGCTTGGCCTCATCGGCGCCCGGCCCGCCGCGTCCGACCGCAAAAAGGGCGCGGACGAGGGCATCGACGGCAACTTCAACTTCATCGACGACAACACGGGCGATGCCAAGAGCGTGCTCATCCAGGTCAAGAGCGGCAAGGTCGGCGTCCACGACATCCGCGATTTCAAGGGTGTGCTCGAACGCGAGGACGCCGAGATGGGCGTGTTCATCACCCTCGAGGAGCCGACCGGCCCGATGCAGAAAGAGGCCGTCTCTGCCGGGTCGTACCACTCCGAGGGCTGGAACCGCGACTATCCCCGCATCCAGATACTCACCATCCAGCAGTTGCTCGAGGACCCCGACCGCCCGCACCCCCGCTGTCTGCGCACCCCGCCCCGCGTCCTCCGCGACACCTTCAAAGAGGCCCCCAAACACCGCAACAACAACGAAAACCAGATGGAGCTGGGTCCAAACGACGCGTAGTTCAAGAAAGAATACACCCTGATCCGTTCGAGGAAGTTGGGTGGGACAGTCGGGCTATCAGGAGGCAGGCACCCTCACCAATCTCATTTCGAAAGTATCTTGTGATACGATGAATGAAACATCGCATAAGTTGATCCAGGGTGACGCCCGGGCGCTTTCTTTCCTCCCCGACGAGTCGGTGCATCTCGTGATCACATCGCCGCCTTACTGGAATCTCAAGCGCTATAACGAAAACCCCAACCAGCTCGGCCACATCGACGACTACGAGTGTTTCCTCGCCGAGCTTCGCGAAGTCTGGGAGCACGTGTACAGGGCGTTGGTCCCCGGCGGCCGGCTGGTTTGCGTCGTGGGGGATGTCTGCGTTTCCCGGCGGAAATTCGGCCGGCACCTCGTCTTCCCGCTGCATGCGGACATCTGCGTTATATGCCGACGCATTGGTTTTGACAACCTGAACCCGATCATCTGGCACAAAATCGCCAACGCCTCGTACGAGGTCTCGAACGGATCGCGGTTCCTCGGGAAACCGTACGAGCCGAATGCTATCATCAAGAACGACATAGAGTTCATCCTGATGCAGCGGAAGCCCGGTGGATATCGCAAACCCACCCCCGAGCAGCGGCGTGAGAGCAAGATCGGCAAGGATGAGTTTAACCGGTGGTTCCAGCAGATATGGAACATACCGGGCGCATCGACAAAACAACATCCGGCGCCATTCCCGCTCGAATTGGCCGACCGGCTGGTGCGTATGTTCTCCTTTACCGGCGATACGGTGCTCGACCCGTTTTGCGGGACCGGGACCACAATGGTCGCCGCGATGCGGAACGGGCGAAACAGCATCGGCGTGGAGATTGACCCCGACTACTGCAAGATGGCCGCCCGATTCCTGAAAGCCGAGACCGCCGGGCTGTTCCGACACGCCGAATTGCACTTCGAAAAAGCGTCCACCGACAAGCAGGAGTTCGCCCTGCGCGAAGCCCCGGAGCTATACCGGACCAGGCAGGCAAAACAGCGGCTGGAGTGAGCGAAGTGGCCGTGCCCTTCCTGCCGTCATCCCCGTAGATGTTTGCAAGACGCCACTGTGTGGCGGTCGTGCTCAGGCCCGGTCCAGCGCTTTGATCAGCTCGCGGCAGAAGGCGGGCAGGTCGCTCGGGCAGCGGCTGGTGATGAGGTTGCCGTCGACGATCACTTCCGCGTCGCGATAGTCGGCCCCGGCGCAGGCCAGATCGTCGCGGATGCCGACCCAGCAGGTCGCCTTGCGGCCGGGCAATGCGCTGGCGGAGATCAGCACCTGTGCCCCGTGGCAGATGGCGGCGACCGGCTTGCCCGCATCGAATATCCGCCGGGTGGCGCTCACGGCTTGCTCATCGAGCCGGACCGTCTCCGGCGCCTTCCCGCCGGGCAGGACCAGTGCGTCGTAGCCATCGGCGTCCAGTTGGGCGAACGCGATATCGGTGGTCACGCTGTAGCCGTGTTTGCCGGTGAGCGTCTGGCCCTGTTTCGGGCCGGCGACTTCCACCTCGATGCCCTCCTCTTTCAGCCGGTACAGGGGCACCAGAAGTTCGCTGTCTTCGAATCCGTCGGCGGCAAGTATCAGAACTCGCATATCGTCCTCCTCAAAGGTTGCCAGGTTTGGAGAACAGTGTACCGCAGTGCGCGGCATCAAAGGAATGGACGGATTATCGATTTTTCTGTCGGGAATGACGGCGTTATGCCGTCGCAGTTTCTCCGACGCCGGTCCGCCCGCTCCTGCCTCCGCAATGCCCGGCCGGATGCCGACGCCCTGTCGGGTGATCGGTGATGCGGCAATTCGGTTATGACCTACATAGGAATTGAGCTGTCAGGGACTGGCAAGCCGGCGGCAACTCCGTATAATAACCACCCTTGTTAACTAACCGGCGGCTTCGCCCGTGACGGCGAGGTCCGATATGGACGGCCCGAGGCCGACGGGCCTGGAAGGGAGCATCAAAGATGAAACCGAGAGTTGTTGTCGACGGGGTGTCCTGGGTCGGGGCGATAGACTGGGACCGGGAGCTGTTCGACGCCCTGATCCCCCTGCCCGAGGGCACAACCTACAACGCATACCTCGTCGAGGGGAGCGAAAAGACCGCCCTCGTCGATACCGTGGACCCGCGGACGGCGGCCGAGCTGGACGCCTTCCTCGACGGGGTGGACACCCTGGACTACGTGGTCGCCAACCACGCCGAGCAGGACCACGCCGGGCAGATCGGCGCCGTGCTCGACCGATATCCCGACGCGACACTGCTCTGCACCCCGAAATGCAAGGGCCTGTTGGTCGACGAGCTGCACATCGAAGAAGCGAGAGTGCAGGCCGTCGATGACGGCGAGACCGTCTCGCTCGGCGACCGGACGTTGGAGTTCCTCCACATGCCCTGGGTTCACTGGCCCGAGACGATGACCACCTATCTCCGCGAGGACAACCTGCTGTTCAGTTGCGACTTCTTCGGCTCGCACCTGGCGACCAGCGACCTGTTCGTCCAGGACGAGCGGATGCAGTACGAGCCGACGAAACGCTATTTCGCCGAGATCATGATGCCCTTCCGCAGTCTGATCCGGAAACACCTGGAGCGGCTGGACGACTACGAGATCGACGTGATCTGCCCCAGCCACGGCCCGCTCTATGACCGGCCCCAACTGGTCACCGATTGGTATCGCGAGTGGTCCGACGAGTCCACGCAAAACCTCGTGCTCATCCCGTGGATATCGATGCACGGCAGCACTCGCAGTATGGTGAACCACCTCGCCGGAGCGCTGATCGACCGGGGTGTGCGCGTCGCACCGTTCGACCTTGCGGTCGCCGACCTGGGCCGGATCGCCACCGAACTGGTGGACGCGACCACCGTGGTCATCGCAACGCCGGCCATGATGATCGGGCCGCATCCCAAGGTCGCTTACGCCACGTTCGTGGTCAACGCATTGCGACCCAAGGCGAAGTTCGCCACTGTCGTCGGATCATACGGGTGGGCAAACAAAGTGGTCGAGACGTTGACCGGGATGCTTACCGCGTTCAAGCCGGAACTGCTCGAACCGGTGCTGATCAAGGGCGCCCCCCGGGAGCAGGACCTGGCCTCGCTGGACAAACTGGCCGATGCCATCGCCGAGAAGCACAGGGAGGCCGGGCTGCTATAGCCCCCGGGGCTTCCCGGCGTTTCATTTCGCTTCGGCGCGGGAATAAGGAGAGTCTTATGAGCGAACAACAAACGAGCCCATCAGAACAAAATGCCTTGGCCGGTCTGGCCGCAAACATCGCCGACAAACTGGCCGCGAAGGAATGGCCCGGAGACGTGGAAACCGGGCGGGCCATCATCGGCTTCCTGCACCCTGCCGAACTGCCGCGTCTGGCCGGGGCGGTCGATTACGCCGCCGACTCCGTGGTGAGCAAGACGGTCCTCGAGGACGACGACCGGACGGTGACGCTCTTCGCGTTCGACGAGGGCCAGGCGTTGAGCGAGCACTCGGCTCCTTTCCACGCCTTCGTGCACGTGCTCGACGGCGAGGCGGAGCTGGTCATCGGCGGTGAGCCGGTCCGCGCCACCACCAACGGATTCGTGCTGATGCCCGCCGACGTACCCCACGCGGTTCGCGCCATCGAGCGGTTCAAGATGCTGCTCGTGATGCTGCACAAGGACGAATCATAACCATCGGTGCCGGCAGATACATCGGCATCGGAACGAACAGCCGGACAGATCAGGAGCGATACAGAAATGGACTTGACGATTCGGATTGCGGGCGAGGCCGGACAGGGCGTGCTGACCATCGGCTCTCTGGTAGTGCAGGGGGGCGCCCGCCTCGGCCTCGAGGTGCTGTCCACAAAGAGCTATATGTCACGCATCCGCGGCGGGCTGAACTGGTACGACATTCGCTGTGGCGACGCCCCGCTGAGCGGCCCGGCGGAGCGGCCGGACCTGCTGGTCGCCCTGACGGACGTGGCCCGCGACCTGCTCGGCGAGGAACTCGCCGACGGCGGCCTCATCCTCCACAACAGCGGCGAATCGAGCGCGGAGAACGTCGTCGCCATCGACTTCGAAGCGGTCGCCCGGGACGTGGCCGACAAGAAGCTGTACGCGGGCACCGTCGCACTGGGGGCCGTGTTCGGGCTGCTGGGATACGAGCCCGACGTGCTGTCCGACCTGCTGGAAGAACAGTTCGCCCGCAAGGGCGACGACGTGGTGGCCGACAACCGCCGGTGCGTGGAGCGCGGTGCCGAGCTGGTCGCCGAGGAGTCCGGCCGGCTGGACGCTCCCGAATCGACTGGCGACGCCCGCCCGGTGTACGACGGAGCCGGGGCCGCGGCGCTTGCCGCCGCCGCTGCAGGGATCAAGTTCGTGACGGCGTATCCGATGACGCCCGCCACGGCGACGTTCACCTGGCTGGCCGGGGCGGCCGACGAGTACGGCATCGTGGTCGAACAGGCGGAGGACGAGATCGCCGCGATTAACATGGTGTGCGGGGCGGCATACGGCGGCGTCCCGGCGATGACGATGACCAGCGGGGGCGGGCTCGCCCTGATGGCGGAGGGACTGAGCTTGGCCGGGATGATGGAGCTGCCCGCCGTGGTCCTGGTGGCCCAGCGTCCGGCCCCGGCGACGGGGCTGCCCACGCGGACCGGCCAGCAGGACCTGCTGTTCGCCCTCCGGGCCGGGCACGGCGAGTTCCCCCGGGCCATCTTCGCCCCGGGGACCGTCCGCCAGTCTTACGACCTCACCCGCCGGGCGCTCGAAACGGCCCACCAGTACCAGACGCCGGTGCTCGTCCTCACTGACCAGTTCCTCCAAGACATGGAACAGACGATGGACGAGCTCGACGCCGCGCAGCGGCCCATCGACCGGGGGATCGTCACCGATCCCGCCCCGGACTACGAACGCTACGCGGTGACCGACTCGGGCGTCTCGCCCCGGGCGATCCCCGGCGGCTCGGCCTTCGTCCTGTGCGACAGCGACGAGCATGCCGCCGACGGGCACATCTCCGAGGATATCGAAAGCCATCTCGAACAGCAGGACAAACGCATGCGGAAAGAGGACGGGATGCGGGCCGACGCCCTGCCCCCGGAACGATACGGACCGGATGACGCCGACACGCTGCTGCTCGTCTGGGGCTCGACATACGGCCCGGCCCGGGAGGCGGTGGACCGGCTCGACGCCGACGGCGAGTCGGTCGCCATGCTCCATTTCCCGCAGCTCTGGCCGCTCGACGCGGACACGGTGTCGGAGGCGATCGGCTCGCCCGCCCGGCTCATCGCGGTCGAGGGGAACCAGACCGGCCAGTTCCGCACGCTCCTGCGGTCCGAGGGCATCATCGACGAGAGCGAGCTGTTGACCAACTACACCGGCCTGCCGTTCACCGGGGCCGAGATCGCGGAAAGGATTCGCCAATGATCAACCTGACAGAGGCAGACACCAGCCCCGCCTGGTGTCCGGGCTGCGGCAATTTCATGATCCTGAAGACGTTCGACGAGGCGGTCGAGGAGGCCGGGCTGGACCGGACGCGCCTGGCGCTCGTCTCGGGCATCGGTCAGGCGGCCAAGCTGCCCCACTACACCGAGGCGAACGTATTCAACGGGCTGCACGGCCGAGCGCTGCCCGCCGCCACCGGCATCAAACTCGCCAACCACGAGCTCGAGGTGGTCATCACCAGCGGCGACGGCGACATGTACGGCGAGGGCGGAAACCACTTCCTCCACGCCGTCCGTCGCAACATCGGGGTCAAGGCGTTCGTCCACAACAACCAGGTCTACGGCCTGACCAAGGGGCAGGCCTCGCCGACCAGCGACCCGGGGATGGTCACCAAGGTCCAGAAGCACGGGGTGAACAGCGTCCCGTTCCGGCCGCTGGCGGTCGCCATCGCCGAGGACTGTTCGTTCGTCGCCCGGTCGTTCGCGGGCGACCGCGACCACCTCCGGGAGATGATGGTCGCCGCGCTCCGGCACGACGACGGGTTCGCACTGCTCGACATCCTGCAGCCCTGCCCGTCGTTCAACAGTCGGAACACCTTCCAGTGGTACCGGGAGCGGGTCCGGCCGATTGACGAATCGCACGACCCGACCGACCGGATGGCGGCGCTGGAGCTCGCGTTCACCTGGGGCGACGAGATCCCGATCGGTCTCCTGTACAGGTCCGACCGCCCGAGCTTCGAGTCGCACCTCGACGTGCTCGAAGACGGACCGCTCGCCGCCCGTTACGGGGACCGCTGAGTTCGGAGGGCGGTGGGAAGTATTTGGGGATGGGATAAGGCCCCCTCACTCCCGCCTTACGCCGGAACCGGAGCCCACGAATCTCTTTCGACGTTATTCGCAGGCCTTACCGGTCAGCTAACGGGGGCCGCATCGACGGAAATCGCCGGTTTCTGGCTGGGGTACACAACCTCGTGGGCATTCGCATAGCCGAGTCGCCGCTGTATGTTCCGCGGGCCGGCGTCATAGGCGATCATCAGGAGGAGCGAGATTTTGATTTCGTTCTCTGTTGCCGCACCGGTCACGGCCACCGTATTGCACCCGTGTCTTTGCATCAAGTGTTTGACGCCCTTCAACTGGAAGCCGACTGGGCGGCGGCCCTCAATCGAGTAGTAGAGCGTGAGAATGTCGTCAATCCGCTCGGCGACGACGCCAACGTCCTCCGACTTGAAGACGACACAGTCGCCGTATTTATTGTACCATGGCTCCGCCTTGAACCCTCGTTCACCAGTCATCTCATCGGCTAGGAAGTGCTTCGCCATCGCAGGCCTCCATAACGTTCTTTCCACCCCTTGGGACTCAACGGGTCCTCATCCTTATCAGCGGCCTCGGTGCGGATTTCGTACAATCGCATGTTTCGGTTCACATACACAGTGAAAACACAATCGTGCGGCAAGGGAGCCGTACATTTCGGTCGGACATATACGGACTTGGGTTTTCCGACATAGCAAAAGCCGCCCTCTTCATAGTCTCGGACGCCCTCGAAGATTCGTAAGGGATTTTCCAGGACCTCCTTCGCAATCTCCAAGTTGTCGAAATCTACCGAGGATGCTTTGTACCACCGTCGGGCCAAGTCCAACGGGATCACGACATCGACATGCTCCGTCTCCGGGTTCACAGGACTTATTGCTTGGACCCGGTATCCGTCTCGCACCACGTTGCTCCGTTGATCTGGCCGGTCGACCGCCAATCAACGCAGATACTATTCCTCCCGTCCGGCGCTGTCAAGTACCGGCAGCGCCGCTGACGTGTGGAAGCGAGTTCCCGTTACACTTCTATTCTATCGCGATGTGGTCAGGTGCCAAAGGATTTTCCCCGGCTTGAGAAGCCAAAACCGACGACACATGCGAAGCAATCTTCGTGGCGGCAACGGTCTGCCTGTGCTCGTTCATAGAACGACGTTGGTCTCGGCGCCGCAGCCGGCGCACGTGGTCCCGTCGAGCCCGACGACCTCGCAGGCGAAGCCCCGCCGCCGGATGAGGACCGCCCCGCAGCTCCCGCACACCGTGTCGGCCCCCTTCTCCAGAATCATGTTGCCCACGTACACGTGGTGCAGCCGGGCGGCGAAAATGCCGTAGGCCCGCCGCATCGTGTCGGGGCCGGTCGGCGGCGCGTCCAGCTTGTAGCAGGGCCGGTAGGCCGAGAGGTGGACCGGGGTGTCGGCCCCGAGGTGATCGCGAATCCAGTTGGCGAGGTCGGTCAGGTCCTCGTCCGAGTCGTTGTGGGTGGGGATGATCAGGTTGGTGACCTCGATGTGTACCGACTCGTTCGCCGCCTTCGCCGTCTCCAGCACCGGCTCGACTCGTCCGCCGCAAACCTCCCGGTAGAACTCGTCGCGGATCGACTTCAGGTCGATGTTCATCGCGTCCACGAACGGGAGCAGCTCGGCCAGCGGCTCGGGGTTGACGAACCCGTTGCTGACCAGCACGTTCTTCAGCCCGGCGTCGCGGGCGAGCTTCGACGTATCGAGCACGTACTCGTACCAGATGAACGGCTCGTTGTAGGTATAGGAGATGCCGAACGAGCCGTGATCGGAGGCCAGCCGGACCGCCCGGGACGGCTCGAGCGGCTGCGTCTCCGCCTCCTGCTGGCTGATCGTCCAGTTCTGGCAGTGCAGACATTGGAAATTGCACCCGTTGGTGCCGAGCGACAGGATGGACGAGCCAGGATGGAAGTGATAGAGCGGCTTCTTCTCGATGGGGTCCATCGACGCCGACGTGATCCGGCCGTAATTCCGGCTCACCAGCGTACCGTCCTCGTTCGCCCGCTGGCGGCAGATGCCCAGGCCGCCCGGCTGGATTCTGCACTCATGCGGGCAGAGATGGCAATGCACGCGCCCGCCGTCGAGTTGCTCGTAATACTTCGCTTCGTAGCCGGATA
>PUPC01000186.1 GCA_003553185.1 Planctomycetota bacterium
ATCGATCATGAGGATGTTGTTTTGGAACCGTCCGTCCTGGAGATTGCTCAGACTCATCGCCCGGCCGACCGGATGGTAGATCGTGTTGTTCATAACCCGGAAATTCGAGCTGGAACCGCTGCCCAGGCGAATGCTGACGTCGTTGTTGTCGTAGATGATGTTGTTTTCGATCGTGCCGTTGTAGTTGCCGAAGCCCGTATCGCCGGCCCTGATACCGACTTCGTTGCTGTATATCTGGTTGGCACGGATGTGCATATCGTCATTACGGACATAAACACCGAAATCAGAATGACCGAAGATGCGGTTCTGCTCCACTGTTCCGGTCCCGCCCCTGACTCCGGTTTCGTTCTCGTAGATCAGGTTCTCGCGCACGAGCGTGCTATCGCCCGAAATCCACACGCCGTATTCGTTGTCGAACACTCTGTTGTTTTCGACCAATGCACCGGACTGAGCGAATATGCCGCGTGCGTTTGAGTTGCCGAACACTTCGTTGCCGCGAACGATAATGGTGGAGCCGGAGGCCTGAATTCCATAAAATGTGTTGTTCGTAACGGTATTGTTTTCGATGATTGCGCCGTTGGCGGTGAACTCCAGCCCGCGGCCGCTTCCTTCGAACAGGTTGTCGGAAATCATAAAGTCTCCCGTATCGTAGCCACTTCCTCCGCTGATCCAGAGCCCGCGGTCATCGTTGTTGAGGAACGTGTTGCCGGTGAAGATGCCACCGCCGCTGCTGCCGGCGCTGTAACGGAGCCCGAACCGCTGGCTGCCGCCGAGGTCGGAGTCGCTCTCGAAACGGCTGTCAGTCACCGTCAGGTTTTCGTTATGATCGATGTCAGCTCCGTACTGGTCGTTGTTGACAAAGACCATGCCGTGGAGGGTCAGATCGTGAGCCTCACTCCGATCGGCATACAACCCCTTCCAGGCGTTTTGTATCTGGAGATATTCGAACGTGATCCTTTCCGTGCCGATCAGTTCGAACGCAATAGAGCCGTTCGAGGTGCTGTTGCGGTCGATTACGGAGCGTGCGTCCTCGTTCAACGGATCGTATGCTCCGATGAAAGCCGCTCCGGAATGTTCTGCAGAGAGTTCGATGTTGTTGGAGAGAACATAATCTCCGGTGTCGATGTAGACGATGTCCCCCTCACCCGGCGTGTAAACATTCAGCAGGGCCTCGAGGCTTGCCATCGGCGAGCCCGGATCCTTGCCGGTGTTCAGGTTGCTGCCGGCGGCGGTGGTATGCACAAGATTTTCAAGCACGGCATCGTTGACGTAATATTCGTTTCCGTCATTGGCGACGATGAACGGGGCGGAGACAGCCTTGAAATCTGCATCAGTGTGGGATATGACGCGGAACTGAGCATCCGGCCCGAACGTAGCGCCCGCCGGGGTCCATTCGGCGCGTCCGATCCCGCGGTTGTCCAGGGTTACATCGGCAGCGACTGTTTCCCAGCTGCTGCCGCCGTCGAGCGTTGCTTCGACGGCAAATGCGGGCTCAGGTTCTCCGCCGGACGGCACCCGCTGGATTTCGATTGCCGAGATGAATATCCGGTTTCCTTCGTTTCCGAGGAGTGCGAGCTCGACAGTTCCATCTTCCTCGACCTCAAGCTCCACATCCTCAACGACAGCGGTATCGGTTCCACCGGCCGCATCGACGACGCTGTAGTCCTCCAAAACAATCTCACCGTCCAGTTCTGCATTGAAGACCGTGTTACCCGAAGGCTGCATGAAATGGAGGCGAAGCTGATAGGAGCCGGCCGGCAGGTCGAAATGGAATAACATCCCGGCTTCCGATCCCGAGCGGGAACTCTGGTCATACGTTTGATACACGCTTTCCGATGCGGGGTGGGCAGCGCCGGTGCGGTCAACATCGGTGGAGCGGCTGGTGCTCGTGCCGCCGTCGGAGTTGGAGAAAGCCTCCCACGGGCCGATCGTTGTATCGCCAAGATTAAGCCAGCGGGCCGTGGCCGTTTCCCCGAAACCGGCGGGGAGGAATTCAAGCTCAAAAGGATCGTTCTGTTCGAGTTTCGACAGTTCCGTCAGGTTCAGGAAATTCACGAGAGGTTCCTCGGCTGGTGCCGCATCAGGAGTATTGCCGAACGCACCGAGGTTCACGCGCCCGCCCGCAGGATCGGGTTCTTCGATCCATGAAGTGTCCGGATCGCCGGCGGCGATAGCCGGCGAAGCGGCTTGCAGGCGAAGGTCCCGGGCCGCTTCATCAACAAACAGCGGGTCGGCAAATAATGAATGGAATCCCTGGCCGATCTCGTAATACCAGTCGGCAAGCGTCTCGACCGGCCGGCCCGCCCATTCGGCAAAACTCGCTCCACCGCCCAGGCCATAAAGGTTGTAATTGAAGTTGGTATCGATGACGCTGTCGCCGTCCACCTCGACGGCAAGACCTTCCTCTATGGAAAAGATATTGTTGCGCACATCCGTTTCCGGTGCCTCGACAAGGTGGATGCCGTCGCCCTGCTCTTCGGTGATGGTATTGTTTACGACGGTCGCCCCGTCGTCGGTCAATTCTATTGCTGCATCTTCATGGTCGTAAAAGACGTTGTGTGCGACCAGCGAACTGTTTCCATTCGTCAGACCGATCGGCTGGTCATAAAATATATTGCCGATGATGTCTGCTGCGTCGGCTTCCAGGCCGAACTCCTTGTTACTGTGGATGCGGTTGTACTCCACTGTCACGCGGTCTCCGCGATGGCCCCTCACCGCCCGCACCCCGCGGTCGTTATCGTAAATCTCATTATCCACAGCAATTGCCCCGTCGACAACGTTAATTCCTATTCCCCTCCCCTGGTTCGGATTAACCGTTCCCCGGACATCGTTGTTTTCCGCCGTTGCGCCCCCGTCCACATAAATCCCGTAAGTACTGCCAAAGCCGGATCCCACGTTATCGTAAACGGTGTTGTGGCGCACAATCGAATTGGCGCCGCTTACGCGCAGGCCATGGGACGCGTTGTTACGTACGATATTATCTTCAACAACAGCACCATCGGAGGTGAATGTGAGAGCCTGGTGGGAATTATCGAACGTGTTGCCGGCGATAATATAGCTTCCCGGGTCCATGGAATTCGGGCCCCCGATCCTGAGGCCGCGGCTTTCAATGTTCAGGAACGTATTTCCCATAAAGACAGCCTCGGCTCCACCGCTCCCTGAATAGTCGAGAGCGAACCGCAGCCGGCCGTCCTCAATCGATTCATCCATCTCGAAATGACTGTCCATAACCGTCAGGCGCGGGTTGTCCCGCTCGATTTCCACTCCGTACTGTTCGTTGTTGAGGAAAACCATGTTGTCGAGAGTAAGGTCGGGAGCGTTTCCTCTGTCGGCATAGATGCCCTTCCAGGCGTTGCGGATTTCGAAATGTTCCAGGGTGAGGTCTGCAGCGCCGGTGAGCTCAAAGGCTTTGGACCCATTGGCAGTGCTGGCGCGGTCGAGAATGGTTTTAGCCGCTTCGTTTTGTTCGTCATTGGCCCCAATAATGGTCAGGCCGGAATGTCGCTCGCTGAGTTCGACATTTCCTGAGAGTTGATAGGTGCCGGTGTCGATGTAAATGATGTCGCCCTCACCCGGGTTAAAAGCGTTGAATATGGCCTCCAGGCTGCGCATCGGCGAGGCGGGGTCTTTCCCCGTATTCAGATTGTCACCGGCAGCGGTGGTATGGACGCCGTCGTCGGTGCTGTCGTTGTTGACAAAGTATTCGCTGCCGTCGTTGGCGACAAGGAAGCCGGGGGATTCCTGCGTTACCGACGGGCCGGTCTCGGCGGTGATCCGGAAGCGGGCGTCGGGTCCGAGTGTGGCCGCCCCGGGCGTCCACCCGGCAGTGCCTGTGCCCCGGTTGTCCAGCCCGACTCCGGTCCCCACTTCCTCCCAGGTGTTGCCGTCGTCGAGGGTCGCTTCGACGGTGAAAGTGGGTTCGGAGACGCCGGTATCGTTCAGCCGCAGCACTTCGATACCGGAGATGATCGCCCGGCCTTCCCTGGTGATCAGGGTTAACTCCACTTCGCCGGCTTCTTCCATCTCCAGGTCGAGTTCTTCGATATAGGCAATGTATCCACCGCCGGCTGTTTCTTCAACATTCAGCTCTTCAATCACGGTTTCGCCGTTGAGCACAACATCGAAGACATAATCGCTGCTGAACCCCGGGTCCATGAAGTGGAGGCGGAGCGTATAGTCGCCCGCTGCCAGATTCCAGCGGAAGCTCATTGACTCGCCTTCGCCGGAGGGAGAGTCGTACTGTGTTTCGTAAACACGCGCGGGTGCCGGATCATTGACCTGGCCCAGGTCAACGGGATTGCTGGTGCGGCTGCGGTCAAATCCATTGTCCGGTTCGAGATTCAGCCAGCGCCCGACGGATTCATCACCAATATTCAGCCACTGCGCGGCGGTTCTGTCGAGTGCACCGGCGGCAAGGAAAGACAGCGAGAACGGCTCGTCCTCCTCCAGTTTGGAAAGGTCAGTGATGTTGGTGAAAGTTATGTAGGGTTCGTCGGTAGTGGTGGCATCCGTCGTGTTCCCGAAAGCGCCGAGATTCACACGTGCACCGGCCGGATCAGGCTCATTCACCCAGGGGGTGTCGGGATCACCGGCGGACAGAGCGGGCGAACTCTCGCTCAAAGAATAATCGCCCCCTTCCTCATCGACGAAAAGCGGGGCAGCGAAGATTGAGTTGAAGCCCTGCCCGATCTCAAAATACCAGTCCGCGGGGCTCTCAATCGTGCGTCCGGCCCATTCAGCAAATTCGGCATCATCGCCGCGCAGGTCGTAGAGGTTGAAATTGAACGAGGTGTTGATCACGCTGTCGTCGCTGACTTCAATGGCGCGGCCGCCATCGATGACAAAGATGTTGTTAGTAACAAAGGTGTCCGGCGCGAAATCGAGGAGGATGCCGTAGCCGTCGTACTGCACGATCGTGTTGTTCAGCACGTGGGCGTCGCCGAGGCGGGAGTTCTGAAAGAAAATCGCTCCGTCGTCGCTGCCGTAAATGAGGTTGTTCTCAACCGATCCGGTGAACTGACCGGTGCCGGAAGTGCGCCCGCCGTAGAGGCCAAGCTTGTTATCGTAAATTTCGTTGAAACGAATGATCGCCCGGCTGGTCGAGGCATTCACCCCGATCTCGGTGTTGGAATGTATCTCGTTATGTTCCAGTACGGGCGCCGGCCCACCGGCAGAGATGTCGACACCTTCCTCATTGTCGAAGATTTCATTACCGCTTGCCAATGTACCGGAAGTAAGGCGTATGCCGATCTCATTTCCGTAAACGGTGTTGTTGATCGCCCGGGAGCTGCCACTGAGGAATATTCCATACTGGTTGTTATCACGGACGGTGTTGCCTTCAACGAGGCCGTTGCTGCTGCTGATATCGATACCGCGCCCGCGATTGCCGCGATGTTCGGAGACAGTATTGTTGAGAACCTCGGCGCTGGCGGCGCTGATCTCAACATTTCGGGAAGACCCGGAAAGCACGTTGTTGTCGATAAGATAAGTGTCCGTGCCCGATCCGGATGCACCTGTCACGCGGACGCCGCGGTCGCTGTTTCCTTCAAACAGGCTGCCGGTGACGCTGAGTGCTCCGCCCTGATGCCATATGGCCCAGCGCTGGCGTCCGTCGCCGTTGCCCGTGCCGTCACCGATGAACTCAGAATTTTCGACCGTCAGGGCGGCATTGTCCTGCTCGATGCGTATTCCGCCCTCCCGGTTTTCAAGAAACAGGCTGTCGCGCACGATGATATCCCCCGCCTGACCCTCATCGGCGTAGATGCCGAAATAAGCACCGGTGAAGGTGATATGCTCAAAAACGATGTCGGATGCTCCGTCCTCAAGGTCGAATATGTTGTCATCGCGGTCGATGCTGCCGCGATCCAGGACGGCGGCCTTGTCGGGCCGCGCCGGATCATGGAACCCGCGGATGGTGACTCCGGAATCATCATCGGTCAGCGTGATATTGGTCGTGAGCATATATTCACCGGCATCGACCTTGATCACATCGTTGTCACCCACATTATAGGCTTCGAGGATCGCGCGGATGGAAGCTTTCGGCGTCTGGGGGGACAGTCCGTCGTTGGCATTATCACCGGGATTCTTGGTGAATCCGTCAGTGATAACCTCTTCGTCATTGACAAAATAGACCTGGATCGGATCGACGATGGCGAAGGGTTCAAGGCTGGTGTCGCGGAGTGCCGGGTCGTCGCTTCGCAGCACCTCGATGCGGTAATCTTCAGCAACATCGAGGTCGTCGGGAAGAGTCCATGTGAAGGTACCGGTATTGGATGCGTCGTCGGAGAGGATGCGCACGGGCTCGTCCTCATCGTCGCGCAGGAGACGTATCTCCACTTCACCTTCAAAGTTGTGGCTGCGCCACCGGATGTCGAAGGACTGCTCCATGGGCCAGGTGATGCCGACCTGCGGACGTGTGACAAGCACGTATTCTTCAGGGCTGAGCGAGGCGAATTCGGTGTTTCCGTAGGCGCCGATGTTGATGAAGTTGCCGTCGGGATCGGGTTCGTTCTCGAAGGCGAACGAGTCGTCGCCGCGGTCGATGGCCGGGGACTGCGCATCAGAGGTGCGCAGGGTCGCTTCGGGGAAAACGGCCAGTCCGGTTGACGGATCGATAACGGGCGCCGACTCACCGTCTTCGAAATATCCATGCTCGCTCTGGAGATGGAAATCACCGGCCGCAGGATCGACAAAAAGCGGGTCGATGACGAGGCTGTTGGCATCCTCAAAAGAGGCGTTGCGCCAGTCTTCAAAGCCCGGCCGGGGAGCGTCGGCCCAGGTGCCCAGTATTCCGTCGCCGGGCAGGTGGAAAAGATTGAAATCGCTGTCGAAACCGCTCTGCGAACCGGAATCGAGGTGAACAGCTGCGCCGTTCTCTACGTGCAGGATGTTGTTGCGCAGGGTGGCATCACTGGCGGAACCGCTCAGACGTATAGCGTCGCCGGATTCAGCGTAGATCGTCTGATTGAAGAACTCGGCTCCGTCGCCCTCGTTGTGCCATATGCCGGCTTCCTGGGTGTTGTAGATCAAATTGTTGGTGTAGGTGTTCGCGGAGCGGCGCCGCGAATAAATACCGACCCCGGCGTTGGCGATGACGTTTCCTGTGATCAGCTCGTCCGAGGCGCTGCTCAGATAAATTCCGCGGGAAAGGTGGTCGAGTATGCGGTTGTTATGGATTTCGGAATTGCTGCTGGACTGTATCCCGATGTCGTGCCCCTCGACAACGTTGGCGCGTGCTTCCGAACTGCGCAGTTCGATCCCCAGCGAACCGGAAGGGTCGCCCGCAGCGGAATCGCGAACGACGGCATTGCCGACGATGAGGGCACGGCTGCGGGATTCGATCTGGGTGTCGGCGTTGTTGTAAAACCGGTTTCCCCGTCCGGCATCGAGGTCTTCATGACCGATAACCGTGACGGTACCCGATCGGCCGTTATTCACATAAAGTCCGCCCTCAGCGTTGTCTTCAATCCGGTTCCCGTAGACCTGAGCGTTCCCGGTGTTGACCAGGTGAACGCCCAGGCCGTTGTGCGCCTCGACGACACTGCCGCTGAGCGACTCGAGGCGGTCGCGGATGACGATGCCGTCGTCGGCGCCGCCGGTTACCGTCAGGTCGCGCATTGTGACGCGCTCGGAGCTGTCGTCGATATATATCTGGACTCCGCTGCTGGCGCTGACAGTGAGCGAATCAAGAGTGAGGAATGTGCTGCTGCTTTCGGCCAGAACAGCGGTATTGGCCCCGGAGATGTTCAGGTTGCGCAAGGTGACGAAAGAGGCATCGTCGAGGTGGAAGGCGACTGCCCCATCACGCTGGTCGGCCCGGTCAAAATGCGCGGCGCCTTCCCCCGGAGCCGGACCTTCGAGGGTGAAGGCCTCGTTTCCGCCGAGCTCGGTGGCTGAGCTGATGTGGAAGTTGCGCACCATCAGGTAGTCCCCGTCGTCAACGTACACCGTATCGCCGGAGCCGAGTTCGTAGTTTTGCAAAACGGCATTGAGACTGGCCTTGGGGGTATCCGGCGTACGACCGGTGTTGCGGTTATCACCGGGAGCGCTGGTGAAGACCGCGCCCTCAGTCTCAGCGTTGTTCATGAAATATTCATCCGTCAGTTCGGGGATAGAGAAAGCTTCACGGTTTTGCGCTTCAACGCCGGCATCTTCGTCGGACACCACCCGCAGTGTATAGCGCTTCAGATCGTGGCTTTCGATCCCGCTGGACTGCGGGCTCCAGAAGAAGGAGCCGTATTCCTCCGGCTGATCGTCCACCTGGCCGGGCTGGTTGTCCACATCGACCGAAGCGATTTCCTCAATAAAGCCGTCCGTCTCTTCGTAGAGTTCAATATTGACTTCACCGGCCACATTGAAATGTTCCCATATGATCAAGCGGGCCTGATCGCGGGTGTAATCGGTATAGAAGTTGGGCGAGAGCAGGCGCAGGTAGCTCCCGGGGGATTCGGCCGCCAATTCGGTGCCGCCGTAGGCGCCCAGGTTGATGCGCAGCCCGTTGGGGCCGTCTTCGGGCCCCCGTTCATGGCTGAAATCAAAATCGGGATCGCCCGAATTGATGGTGGTGGCGGGCTCGCCGCCGACTTCATCAAGTATACGGAAATCGTCCGCCGCCAGGTCGATAAAAGCCGGCTCGTCGAGATCAGGGTCAACCCGGGTGCAACCGATGGAATTATCATCCCGGCCGTATTCAATCTGCCAATCGAGCAGATCGTCGAAGTCTTTCTGAAAATGCGCGAGGATGGCGCTGCCGCTGGTATAGAGGTTGTTGTAGTCGCTGCTGAATCCGGGATCGCCGCCGAATTCTAAAAACAGCCCATACCCGGCATCCGACCAGATAATGTTGTTGCGCAGATCAACGTCAGCTGAGCCGGCTTCTATAAGAACACCGAAATCACCTTCCGAAAAGACGGTGTTGTTATGGACATCGATTTCCTCAGCGGAGATGCGGATGGAAGCGCCGGCATTATCGTAAACGAGGTTATGCCGAATCAGAGCGGAATCGCCGACCACCCGGATGCCTTCGGCGTTATCGTGAACACGGTTGAAAGCGACAAGTGAGCCGGAACGCGCCTCGATCCCGACGGGATTCTCATAAATGCGGTTGTGGCGGTCGGCGCTGCGGAAGTCGTTGCCGAGCAGCCCCGCCCCTTTGAGTCCGACCTCGGTGTTGGCGTGGATTTCGTTGTTCCATAATCCCCCTTCATGCAGTTCGTAACGAACTCCTACGCGCGAACTGGTGATCTCGTTGCCGTACACGTCGGCTGCTCCCTCAAAAATCATGGCCGTGCCGGTGAAGCCGCTGAGGAAGTTACCATCGACCTCAACGTCGCTGACATAATCATCGCGCAGGTGGATACCCACGCTCTCGTCGCTGATGACGCCCGCGCTGTCATCGACGATGGAATTGCCAACGATGGTCAACCGGGAGACCGGAGCGTCTCCCGTTCCCTCGACCGCCATGCCGATATCCTCGGTTTCGATCGTGTTGTCTTCGAAGAGAATATCAGTGGAAGAAACGATCTCGGCGGCCATGAAAATTGCGGTAAAATCGTTGTTCTCGAAACGGACCGATTCACTGCCGGTAATGAGCCCCGAACCGAAGGAAAGCGTATTATCTTCCAGCACGATGTCCGAGCTGTCCTCGATGAGGTAATCGCCGCCGTCTATAACATTGCCGCCGCTCATACTTATTTGGGAAGATTCGATCAACTCGAACCCGTGAAGCTCGTTAATATCGGTCAGCGAGCCGTCGGCGGAATCTTCCACATACAGGTTGCGCAAAGTGTTGGCGGTCAAATCAAACTCATCAACGCCCTCCAGCAACAGATTCTGGTTGAAGAAGGGCACCGGGTTTCCGTCCTCATCTTCGTCATAGGCCGTCAACTCATTATTGTTCATACGGAGGTCCGTCACATCCTCAGCACGCACTCTGCCCTCGATGACGTTCCCGTCGAAGGCAATGCTTTCGCTCCGAACGCCCCCTTCCTCGGTCTCGATCAGCACGGCGTGCTCGTCGCCGGAGGAGAACCAGCTGTCTTCGACTTCGACATCCTGAACCGAGAGGACATGGATGGGCAGAGCGCCGC
>PUPC01000313.1 GCA_003553185.1 Planctomycetota bacterium
CCGGCGGCGGCGACACCGTCATGTCTATGCGGAGGCGTTCACCGCTGCGCCCGAGAATTGAGGACGTGCTGACGATCTCCTGCTCGCGGTCTTCGTCTGTCGCCTCGGGCGGCATGAAAGGCGGCCGAATCCTGACCGTTGATTTCACCGAGTACGTCCTGATCTCGTTCGTCGCAGAGAGTATGTCGTCGACCAAATCCTGACTCCCCGCATTCTCGATTTCGCGGTCCTGCCCCCGGCATTCGGAGCTAATAACCACGATCAGACAGAGAAACAGCGACTGCACCAACACCTGCCCGATACGAGATACATCTCTCCCGGCTGCCGAGCCGTGTCCGGCTTGCACACGCACATAACTCATAATGGCTCCTTTATGCTGTTGCCGAGCTCTTTATTGCTCGGCGGTTATGCCCCCTCGTAATAGAAGCGGGCGATGTCTGGTTCGTTGTGACTGAGGCCTTCCTCATCAGCGCGCGGCGCTTCCTCAATTTCAGTGGGTAATATCAGTATTCGGCAGTGCCGCCTTCAGGTCCCGCACACCTTCGGGCGTGACATTTGTCCTCCACAAGCTCAGTTCGCGCAGGTTCGTCAGTTCTTTCAGGTGGGCAAGCCCCGCATCCGTAACATTTGTTTGCGACAGGTACAGTCTGACCAGTTCTGCCAGCTCCGTCAGGTGGATTAGCCCCTGTCGGTGAGCTGAGTCCGCGTAAGGATCAGTTCCCGGAGATCCATCAGCGCCTTGAGATGGGCCAGACCTTCGTCTGTGACCAGCGTGGAAGAAAGGTTGAGTATTTGCAGGTTCGTCATGCCTTTGAGGTGGGCCAGACTCGCATCCGGGAAGATGGTGCCCACGAGTTTCAGTTCCCGCAGGTTCGTCAACTCCTTGAGGTGGGCAAGCCCAACATCGGTAATCCGGGGCCCCGCCACGTGCAGTGTTCGCAGATTGGTCAGCCCCTTGAGGTGGGCGAGCCCGGCATCCGTGACGTAATAGACACCCCAGAGTTCCAGTTCCCGCAGGTTCGTCATGCCTTTGAGGTGGGCGAGCCCGTCATCAGTAACCGACGTAGAATCGAGGGTCAGCGCTCGCAAGCTCTTCAGACCCTTCAGGTGGGCCAGCCCAGCGTTCGTGATACCGGTGCGCGAGATCGACAGTTCCCGCAGGTTGGGCAGCCCCTCAAGGCGGGCCAGCGTCGCGTCGGTGATGTACCACTCCCAGCTAGCCAATTCAAGAACCTTTATCCCCTCCAGCCAATCCGGCTCTGATAAAAAGGTATCCGCGTCAGGTCCCAGGCGCAGCCCGGGAATTCGTTTCTCGGTGACTTCACGGGCGAGGTCCGACGGCGTCGTTCCCTCCAACGGCCGGACCGCCCACCAGCGGCACTCGGGGATTTGCACCGGCAGGTCCGCTGGCGTCCTGCCGATCCGCTCGATCATCCCGTTGGGGAGTCGAGCATACACGTTGAGCGCCAGTTCCGATTTGAACTCGCGGGACGGCTCCAATGGTGGCCAGGCCTCTAGCTCCAACTTCCGTACGAGCCCGGGACGGCACGCCCCGTTGAGGACGATGGCGAGCACCGCCAGGCAAACGAACCACACGAGTCCGACCGCTCCGTTCTTTCTCATCCGCGAACCTCCTTTCGGTGACCGTCGGATGACGGGGGCGTCTCATATTCAGGTGCTTCATCGTACCCTTGTTCCGGCCACACCGCAAATCATTTTTTTCTTTTGCCGCTCCCGCCGGCGCCCACCGCCATCGACAGCGGATATTCCCCCTCGGAGCCGGGCCATCGCAATTGGGGGGGAGGGGCCTTTCGCGCTCAGTTCCCTGACTCGGCGCCCAACGGCTTCTACCCCGACGATTCCGGCTCAGGGCCTTCGCCCCGCTGCGCGGATGCAATATCCGGCTCAGCCCCGTTTTCTTGTTTATGCACATGCCGGGCAACTCGCCGTTGTCCCGCGTGCACATCGTGCCGATGCTGTAGTCAGACGCGGCAACCCCCCTGGGGCCAGTTGGCCGAGGTCCGCCGTGGGTTCGGGCCGGGATGAGAGGTTTTGTTTTCCAGCCCCGGTGTGGTATAGTGGTTTTTAGCAGGTCCAAGCCGATGCGACCGTATGCCCCGGTACCCGCTCCGGCTGTCTTTCCTTGTCCTGAAACCCCGGGGACGGAAGAAAAAACTTGTGCTTCAGGCAAACTTTTTCCCGGAATGCTCGTTAGAACCATCAGTCGGCACAAAAACATATGAGCAAGACCGACTCGGAACTCATGGTCGAGTTCCAGAAAACCGGCAATGAAGAGGCCTTCGAGGAAATCGTAAGGCGCCACCGGCAGCCGCTGCTCAACTTCTTCTTCCGGCTGACGTGGGACCGGCAGCTTGCCGAGGATTGCTGCCAGGAGGTATTTTGTCGATTGTACAAGTATCGAAAGAGCTATGTGCCCAGCGCCAAGCTCTCCACTTTCCTGTACCGCATCGGCAAGAACCTGTGGATCGACCGGTACCGGTCTCACAAGAACGAGCCCGACAAGCTTTCGCTCGACGCCACCGTGGGCGAGAGCGAGCGGTCGTTCGGCAAGTTTATCGAGGCCCCGGCGCAGGACCCATCGCGCCGGCCCGAGATTCACGATGAGTTCGAGCAGGTTATGGAAGCACTGGACTCTCTGGCCCCGGCCCTCCGGGAAACCCTCATACTGGTGAAGTACCAGGGAATGAAATACGCGGAGGCGGCAGAGGTCCTCGACGTGCCCATCGGCACAGTGAGATCGAGGATTCACGCCGCCATCGAACAGTTGAGGTCCCGGCTGAACGTCGAAGAGGAAAAGACGGTAACAAGCCCGAGGCAGAACGATGAATGAGCCCAATGCCCATTGCCCGAAGATACGGGGACTGCTGGCCGACTGCGCCGCCGGCGAGATCGACCGCGAGAACGCGCCCGAAATCGATGAACACCTGGAGCGCTGCGCCGCATGCCGGAAGCATGCCGGCGAGCTGCGAGCGACCGGCAAGCTGCTCGAACTGGCTCCCAAGACGAAACCGTCCCCCCGGTTCGACGCCCGACTGGCCGAAAAAATCCAGGCGGTCCGGCTGGAACAGGCGCGACAGCACGTCGGGCTCATCGGGCTCATCGCAGTGGCCGCCCGACGCGTCCGCCGGTTCGGCCTGGGAGCGGCGGTCTACCCCCTCGTCGCCCTGACCATGGCCTACGTGGCCTGGGCGATGGTCCATCACGATGCCGGCCCGTCCCGACCGCCCGTACCCGCCGAGTTCGATTCCGGCATCCGGCTGGCCGCCCCCCGGCGGCTGGACCGGCCGCCCGAACGTGATGAACCGACCGAGCGTGACGAACTGACCGAGCTGGCCCTCATCGACGAGCCCGAGCCGGCGGACCTGATGCGAGAAAGAACCCCCGAGCTGACCGACTGGGACTTCCCCCTGGAGGACGAGCTCCTGGCCGATCGGGAATTCGAATATCCCGACCGCTACATGCCGCGCGAGGTAGACCGGGAGGTCGCCGAGCTCGAACCGGAGCCCGATCCGCAGCAGCCCCCGCCCGAAATCGACGCACAGCCCCCGGCTCTGCCCGCTGGCGGGCCGGGCGGATCGACACTGGCCCGGGCCCGGTACACGACCGTCCGCAACTCCCGCCTCCGTCCCGTGGTCTGGAGCGGGCTGCTTTGGCTCATCCGTCACCAGGAGGACGACGGCTCCTGGCGCGCCGAGTCCGACTCGGACTACAGCGACGTCGAGCTTACTTCCGCCGTGGCACTCGCGCTGATGCAGGCCGGCTACAGCCCGTCGGGCCAGAGCCGGGCGGCATCGCGGCTCCGCGCCGCACTCTCCTGGCTCGCCCGCCAGGAACAGGGCGACGGTACGTTCGGCGTGACCGGCAACCGCCGAGTCCACGCCCAGGCGATGGCGGTCGCTGCCTTGAGCGAGGCGACGCGATTGATCGACGGGCCGGCGATCCGGGAACGGTTCCAGCCCCTGGTCGCCCGCAGTCTCGATCAACTGATCGAATATCAGGACCGGTCCGGCAAGTGGGACGACCTGGAGACGACAACGCTGGCCCTGCTGGCGACCGGCGCGGCCCGAGCCGCAGGCGCGTCGATCCCCGCCGAGCCCCACCGCCGTGCGCTCGCCTGGCTGGGCGACTACGATCCCGACTTCGACTCGTCGGTCCTGGTCAGCCGGCCCGGCACGACCGAGACGGAGGAAGACGGCTCGTTCGTGCCCATCGCCCGGGTCCTGGCAGCGGACCGGGACCTGCTCGGCTCGACCGAGTCGGCCCGGGCGACCGCCCGACGGCTCGCCACGGCCTCGGTGGTCTGGGAGCACGCCGATTTCTTCCGTTGGTACACCGGGACCATCGTCGCCTACCAGCTCGGCGGAGAGCCGTGGCAGCAGTGGCGAGAGCGGCTGCTCCACGAGCTCATCGCCAAGGGCTGGCAGGCCGACACCCGTGAGCCGGAGAATCGGGGGAGCTGGCTCCCGCACGGCGACTCGACCCACGCGGGCCGATGTTACGGCACCGCCATGGCCGTCCTGTCCATCACCGCGACCTACGGGCATTCCCCCGTGTACGGGGGCACCAAATGACGACGTCCGGTGGCGAGAGAGCCCCGTGAATCCGGGCACAAACCAATTCAACAGAAAAGACGCCCCCCGTTGGCGGGTCGTGTGTCGGTGCGCACAGGCGGAAGCAGCAGGGTCGTGAGTTCGCAGTCCGGCATGTGCTCGAGCAATGCCCCGGCCCTGCCCCGCAAACGCTCGACCGCACAATGGTTCCGTTTGCCGGGCGCCCGGGGTTGACGCAAGCTGCTTCGGATGGTATTATTCGTTTTACTCAGACGCCCCCATCGTTCAGTGGCCCAGGACGCCAGATTCTCAGTCTGGAGACAGGGGTTCGACTCCCCTTGGGGGTACCAGGTTCCGGCACGCTCCGAAACGCCCCATAATTGCCCTACATTTCAGGAATTGACCGCCTTGGTCCGGTCCATCTTGCCGGATGCGCCAGTCGGTCTTCCCCCAAGATACGGCTCGTAGCCGTCGGGCACGAAGTATGGCCTTCAAAAAAAGAGCGACGAGATTTGCTAATTCCCGTCGGGTATGCCTATAATTAGCTGGATGGATAAGGAGTTGTGCGATACGCAGGGCAACTGAATCGCTTGCAAGGAAACGTGATGAACGCCAATAAACGGACGGCTTGTCGTGGATTTACACTGGCTGAGCTTCTTATTACACTTGGAATTATGGCGCTGCTGGTGGCGGTCAGCGTACCGACGCTCGGCCCGATGCTGCGCACGACCAGTGTGGATCATGCCGCCAGCATCATTCGCGGTGGACTGATGGGGGCTCGTGGAGCGGCCGTAGCACGGCGCGAGGCGGGCGTGTGCTGGACGGTCTCCGGCTCGGTCTGGGACAGCGGGCCTCTCTTCCCCGTTATTTCCGACGGTCACACCATTGACGTCGACATTGTTGTCGACAGCAGCGGCGCCGGGTTCAGTCCCGGTTTTGGTTGGGAGCACGCTACACATTCCAGCGCACACGGTGGGTCTTTTTATGAGGGCGGTGATGATGAGCAAAATACTCCCTCGGTCTGGAACTTCGATATTCCCACGGCTCCCGGCATAGACGGCTTACGAGCTGATTTCGAGGTGAGAGCTCATTGGCCCAACCGAAGCATGGCAGAGGTGGTTACTAGATGGACTCTCACCCATGCTCCCACGAGGGACACCGGCAGCACCAGGACGGTCCTACACGAACGGCAGGATCAAGGCGGCGGTGACTGGAATGACCTCGGCACGTTTCCGTTGCTGGCCGGGGAGAGCTATTCCGTCACGCTTAATCCCGCCAGAGAGGGTTCTTCGCGGTTTGCCTTGGCAGACGCGATCGAAATTAAAGGGGCTCTCGTTGCCGAGGGTGGGGACACGGGGAGAGAGTTCAGAGTCGACGACAACAGATGGCGTGAGAATCAATGGGAGGGGACAGCCGAGAACCGATATTACGTGACAGTCGCCAATAAACAAACGAACGGCGGATGGCGTACTATTGTCAACAAAGTGCATACCAACGAACGAGAGTATCTGACGACCGAAAATTCATGGCATTATGTGGGAGGCAGCGGCCCTTCTGAATTGCACCCCGATTCCTATTATCTCATCCAGCAGGGGGACCCGCTGCAGAAAAGCGACAGACGGCAGTCGGTCGCCTACGGTCCTCCAGACAACTTGGATGTGTCGAATCTGCCCCGGCAGGCGGCTGTCTCGGTACACGACGCGGAGCGCGCAGAGGTTATCTGGCCCATCATCTTCACCTCAACCGGTCGAGCATCCTTCGACAATCCGAGTTGGAACTATGTCACGATCCTGGTGTACGATACGGAGCGCCCGAACAACCAGGACTACTGGCGGTTTATTCGGGTATATCGGAACACCGGCCGAACGCAGATCGTTCCGCTCGATGAAGTCAATGTAGATCCGTACCATGAAGGGTAATGACTATGATGTTCATTCGGCACAATAAGCGAGCCGTGGCCCTGGTGATGGCGGTCGCCATCATGGCGGTGCTGGCGGTCATCGGGTTCGGTTTCGCGTCGTCGATGCGGGTGCAGAGCGGAGCCGCGTCGAACATCAAGGAGCTGGCCCAGGCGCGGATGGCAGCACACGCCGCGATCCAGTCGTTCTACGGAGCTCTGCTGATCGACTCGTTAGCCGAGCCAAGCGGCTCCGCCGGCCCACTCGCAGACCATTACGGGCAGACCCTGTACAGCGGTGGCGGGACCCGCGTGCTCATGACCTGGGGGGACCTGCCCGTCGTGGCCAGGACCACCAACGTGCGCGACGAAGCTGGGAAGATGAACCTCAACGCGTTTGGCAACCTGTCAAGGTGGTACGAAAACGATTACCCGGGCAGCGCCACGCGTGCCAGTATAACCGACCCCACCGAACCGGTCTATCACGGCTACCATAACCCGGATCCCGAGTTCAGTTATAACCCAGAGCCCGACGGCAACCACGCGATGCTCAGCTCGTTCGAGATCAGCTTCGAGGAGTTCTTCTTTTACCTGTTCCTCGAGGGAAAACTTTGGAACAGCGCCTGGCCCTCTGACCTCCAACTGACACCCGGCGACATCGACGATGAACGCGATGCACGATACCGTTCCGCAAAGCTTGCCCGGGCCATTTGCCTCTACAGGTACGGCTCCGACGGCAGACCCGGCAACAACGGCGACCTGCCTTGGGAGTTCAATCCCGACGTCCCCCAGGGAGACGATGAGCCGTTCACCGACATCACACAGTTCAAGACTGCAATCCAGGAATCACATCCGATCGGTGTGTCCGCCGCCGTCTCCTACGCAAACAATCACGCGGACGAAGCCCGCCGCATCTTCAACGCCGTTCGGGACGAGATCACCGTAGATTCGTATTCATGGGACATCCGGTCCGTCTCCATCGATGATCCGGCGACCGACGGATACGACAACGACCGGGACGGGCAGGTTGGGGAAGACGACACCAGCGGGGCCACGACGGTGGCCCAGATCGTCAATCATGTGAATAATGGCACATCGATCTATGATGTCAACATCAACGAGCGGGATATCGAGCCCGCCGCCCAGGCCGCCTACATCTACCTCAAGATGACACAGGAAATAACTTACACCGGCTCGGAGGAACCCTCTCGACTGGTCCCCGGCTTTACCTTCCAGAACGCACTCGACATCGTTGACTATCGCGACCCCGACGCCATCCCCACCCACTTTCGGACCGACAATCAGGCGACCGCGGACCTGCTGGGAATCGAAACCGAAAAGGACTACTACGGAAATGAGGGGCTGAACATCACCGAGGTCGGGATGTTCATCGACCTGTCGGAAGATGACCGCAGCATCGCCGTTGACTCGGGATACTCTGAAGGCATTCGGTGGACCCGGGACGGCAACAAAGCCAGACTCGCACTCCCGGAGGGCGGCGTTGACGAGGGCGAAGAAGACCGGCTCGAGGGCCGCCTTCGCCTGACGGACACCGGCACCACGGCGACATTGAGGCCGGGTAGCTATCTGGCCAAATTAGAGGTCACCGTGGACGGCGGCGGATCTGTCTCGTTCAGCTCGTCCGCTTGGGACAACGGCCAGGGCGAAAATGTGAAGACCTGTCCGACCGATCAGGGGGGCGATCCGTTTTTCTACGGGCCGGTCCGAGTCGAAATCATAGACGGCAGTCCGCGGGCGGACATCTTCCTGAGGGGAGCGAACGCCGGCAACGCCACCTACGAAGTCGAAATTATCGACTTCTACCTCCCCTACATCGAAATTATGAACACCAGCCTCCGCGACCGGGACATGACCAATTTCGACATCCGGGTGGGCGACAAGACCGTCGAGATACTGGACGCTTTTCTCGAACCGGCCCAGGGCGAGACCGAGGCCCCCATTCGCGGCTTCAAAAGGTACACACAAGCCGAAATCGACGCCGATCCCGAGCTTTTCAAAAAGGGGCCGGGCTTCTTCGTCATCGTGTACAACGAGTCCGCGTTCGAACACCACTTCCACGAGAGCTTGGGGACGCCGGAGAACGCGGACGGCAACTGGGGCAGCCATTCGGATGAAAACTTCCCCATCGCCATCATGCGGGAACCGTTCAGCGACGGGTTCACCGGCATCAAGGACGTCCGACTCCTGGACAGGGCGACCGGGGCGCTGGTGGCCGGAGGCCAGATCGACGGCTTCGGCGAAGAGGACGGCATCGGCGCCTGCGGGCCGTTCAGTCCCGACACCCTGGCCGCCAGCCGCCTGATTATGGCCGGCAACATGACCCTGGGGAAGTATGATAACAGCTACGAAATAGATGACGGCTACCGTATCCGACCCGAAGTGGACGAAGACGGGGACCCTTCGTTCTCCCCCGGCCGCTGGAACCGCAACGACCGACAATTCGCGGAAGGAGGCGACAATATACTGCCCGAACACTACAGCTGGCCCGCGACCGAGGAATTATTCAGGGATGAAGACGATCCGCTCGACATTGTGATCGTGGCCGACCGCGGGTACTTCGTCTCGCCGGGCGAACTGTCCCGGCTGGTATCGCCGAACCTGTGGGCGAACACCATCACCATGCACGAAGACTTCAACAACACGGATTGGCAGCCCGACTTCAATCACCTGATGCGATATGCCGTCGCCGGGCGCTCGCCTGCCCGTTTGAACCTCAACACCGCCAGCCGAGCCGCTATTTACGCCGCCCTGCAACCACTTATTGAAGACGACGAGTTCGGCCTCGACCGCGAGGATTTCCTGGATAGATTACTGGGCGGACGGCCAAATAGGCACGCCGAGGACCTGTGCACCACGGGCGTGTTAGAGGACCTGTACATCACCAACCCGGAAACGGACAGTTCCGGGACGAACATACGAAACGAATGGTCCGAGCGCGAGGAGTTCTACCGGCGATACGGCAGTGCCTTCACTTTTCGGGCCAACGTCTTCAGCGTGGAGGCGGAAGGGGTCGTGGGCACCGGGTCCTACAATCCCAATAGCCCCAGTCGACGAGATATACGAGCCCGTTACGGCTTGCGGGCCATGTTCGACCGTGGGCGCGAACTGTGCGAAGAATTCGGCAACCCCGTTGTCGATCTTCTGTCGATTACGCCCTCAGAGTGAGCCGCACCGAGCGCATGGATGGAGAGAAGGCCATCGGATTCGAGGAGATGATTATGCAAAGCCCGACGACAAGACGCGCTTTTACCCTGATTGAACTGCTGGTAGTTATCGCAATCATTGCGATCCTTAGCTCGACACTCATCATCGGCGTGCGGGGAGCGCGGAGCTCCGCAACGAACGCCCAGTGCGTTTCCAACATGCAGCAGTGGGCCGCTTTTATTCACACACACTCCGCCGCTAATCGCGGCGCTCTGCCTCCGGTCGCAGGGGAAGACGAACCGTTATATGCTGCTCCCGGCAGTCTCCAAACGTTCTTCGACCGCGAAGGCATCCCGCCCAGCATCGCATACTGCCCGGCCAATGACGCATTCGGCCAGTTCTACCGGTCCGCAACTTGGGGCGGCGGGCTC
>PUPC01000181.1 GCA_003553185.1 Planctomycetota bacterium
CGCTCGCCGGCGTCGGTCTCCAGGATTCGCGGCTCGTCTCTGATTTCTTCTTGCGTCTCGGCCCCCGGCAGCCGGATCGAGGCGACCGCCCCGATGTCCACGTCCGGGGCGTGCAGCCGCGTCCGGATCGCCAGGGTCGTCGGCCCCGGGGCCAGCCGCAGGCGGACGTGCAGCACGTGGCCCGCCCGGGCCGCGTCCCGCCATCCGCCGACTCCCGGTATAACGGCCGTGCCTTCGGGCAGGTCGAGCGAGACGGCGATGGCGGCTCCCTCGATCACCGAGCGGGTCGTGATTTCGAGGTCGACGGTGCCCGCGACCGGGTCGGTCTCGACGATCCGGGGCCGGACGGCCACCGGCGGTCTGGGCTTGCCGGCCGCCGCTCGCCCGAAGGGCAGGAGCACGGCGGTGCACATCGCCAGTCCGAGCAGGCGGCGGACTTGAGGCCGCCGGGGAATTGTCCGTTGTCGGCGCACTAGTCGTCAAGCTCCTGCAGTTCGATGATGTCCGGTTCTCGCACTCGGGGGTCGCTCGGCCCCAGGAAATGTCGGGTCTCGGTGCTTTCGACATCCTCGAAGCCGATGCCCTCGGGCAGTTCGCCGGGGTCCCGTTCTCTGCCCCGGATGGCGCTGACCCGTCGGGCCTGTTCGGCCTCTTCCTCTTCGGTCAGATATTTGTATCCTCGAGAGTCGAGGATTCGGGCGCTGACGATGATGATCAGGTTCTTGCGTACGTCGCGGGTCGTGCGTCGTCTGAACATCCATCCGAGCAGGGGGATATCGCCGAGGATGGGGACCTTCGCCTCGACTTCCTGTTTCTCCGAGTCGATCATCCCGCCGAGCACGACGTGATAGCCGTCGCGGACGGTGACCTTGACGTTCATCCGTCGGTCCACGACGACCGGACGCTCGATGATGATATCCTGGTCCTGGCGGAGGCCCTCGGGAAGGATGACCGGCTGGGTGATGGAGTCGATGCTCTTTCGCCGGAAGATCGGCTCGATAAGCAGTGAGATATCCCGGCTGTCACGCCCCACGCTTGGGGTGACGGTCAGCGAGAACCCGGTCGATGCGTCTCGGGCGAACACGGGGACGACGACGGGCTCGGCGGTCTCGACCCCCTCGGCGTAGGTCAGATCGGTCCGGTCGATGCGATAGTCGTCGACATACCACAGGTCCTGGCTCTCGATGAACCGGGCGGGCGAGTTCGACGTGGCGGTCACCGACGGGGCGGTGACCACACGGCCCTTGTATTCTGACTGGAGGGTTCTCATCGTCGCCTGGAACTGGGGATTGGTGAGGATACCGGTCAGGTGGAACCGGAGGCCGTCTTCGTGGCTCACTGTGTCGCCGGCCGTTGTGCCCACTCGCCGGTCGAACATGGTGCCGGTCCCTGCGTCGATGACCAGGGCGTCCTCCCCGCCCCGCTTGCTGAGTGCGTAGTTGGCGGTGATGTTCCAGTCGACTCCCAGCTCATCGAAATCCTCGGCGCTGACCTCGATAAACCGGGTCGTGACTTTCACCTGCACCGGGTTTTCGTCGAGCGTCTTGACCATTTCCTCGACCTGATCGCAGACCTCGGGAGTGCTTCGGAGGAAGAGGATATTTCGCTTGCGGTCCAGGTAGTATCGGCTCCCCTCCGGCCAGTCGATGAGTCCCAGTTCGATGACTTCGAGAAGCCGCTCGATATCCGAGCTCTCGCTGGGCATCCCACCGCCGCCGCCCCCGACGTCGTCCCCGCCGCCGCCGGCAACGACGTTGTGGAGGGTATCGGTCAGCCCCTTGCTCAGGCGGATGGTGCGGAGCTCGAGCATCGGCTGATCGGGGGTGGTGATATAGATGGCGCTTTTTGTTCGGGCGTAGGTGATGTTCGCACTTCTGGTGATGAAATCGAGCACTTCCCGGACGGACGTATTCTGCACGTTGATGGTTATGCTCCGCCCCTCCACGGCGACGGGATCGACGATCAGGTTGAGGCCGACGGCCCGCGCCAACAGGTCGAGCACATAGGAGAGCGGCGCGTCGATCAGGTCCATGCTGACCTTCTCGTTCAGTTTCCTCTCGAGTGCGATCTCCTCGGGCGAAAGAACTCGGACCTCCGGCTCGTAGTCGGGCCGGGGGATTCGCACGTCGGGTACGTCGGGCGAGGCCATCCGCTCGGTCCGCTCGAGCATCTCGAACGTGGCCAACTCGCCCTCGGCGGCGGCCTCCCGGACCGCCTCGGCGGTGTACTCCATCCGGGCGTCGCGATAGAGCTTGCGGACGCGGTCGTCGTGCGGGGCATACTCTCGGATGCGGCGACAGGCGGCTATACATTCCGCCCACCGGCCCTCGTTGAACAGGCGCAGCGCCTGGCGGTAATCCCGCTCGAGTCGTTCGCGCGCGAACGCATCGATTTCGTCGGGGTCGGCCCCCTCGTCGGGCCGCCGGGCCTCCCACGCCTCGATCCGTGCCGCGAGGAGCCGGGCCCGTTCGAACGCTTCGCGGTCGCCGGGGTCGATCTTTGCCAGCAGCTTTCGGGCCGCGTCGTACTCGCCTCGGCGGACCAGGGCTTCGGCCCGCTCGTAGAGGACGCTGCCCTCGAGATCGGCCGGGTCGTCGATGTAGTCCGCGGGGTCGTCATGGGGCGGGGAGACATGGGGCAGGTCCGGCCCGGGGGGAGAGTTCGCATCATCCGCCCGCTCCGGCTCTCCGCCGGCCCGTCGTTCGGCCTGCTCGGCGGCCATCCGATAGACGGCCAACTGCTCGCGCCGGATCGCGTAGCCCACGTCATTCAACAGCTTGGCGGCGCGGGCGTGGTCCGGCTCGGCCTCCAACGCTCGGACGAGTACGTTACGGGCCTCCTGATAGCGGCCCGCTCGGTACAGATCGTGACCGCGCTCGACCAGGTCGGAGGTGGTCGGCTCACCGGCCCGGACGGGCGGTGCGGACAGCCCGCACAGGGCCAACAGGATAACAGGCAGGACGAGGCGACGGATTCTTCCGCTCATGCTTTTCCCCAGAATAGTGACAGTCGGAACTCTTTCAGGCCGGACAGAACTGCGACGAATTATTATCTATCGTGCCAGCCCGACTGACTTCGCCGGACGGCGCGGTTGTCTCCGAGCAGGTCGAGGACGACGCTGTCTGCCTCGAGCCGCCCCCGGACGTGCCAGAAGCAGCGGACGACGGGCACCTGGGTCCCGTAGCCGCGCAGACCTTTTTCATCCCAGCCACGCCGAGTCAGGTGCTTGATCTCGTTCCAGGAAACGATCCCATTCCCGTCTCGGTCCACGCGGGTCAGGAATTCGTCCCAACTCGGCACCTGGCCCCACTGGAATTCATATCCGGACGGTATCCCGGCATTGGTCCCCGGCGAGACCGGGCCACTGTGCCCGTACAGCCAGTCACAGGGCTCGCCGCTAAACTCGAAGAGGTAGCTGCACGGGATTTCGCCGACCGGGCCGGATCCGTCGCGCGGGCCGTCGTGCGGGTCGATGTCGACGTTCTCGAACTGATCGATGGGGTTACCGCCCCCGTCAACCAAGTCGTTCGGCCGGGCACCCTCTCGGCCCCTGTTCATGTCGGTCGGGCAAAACAGCAGCTCGGGCAGAACCACAGGGTTACGTTCGGTGGGATAGGTGGTCAACAGGGTAATCCAGGGGGGGAAGGAACGGGCGTCGCCCTCCCCTTCGGTGGATGCGTAGTGGACCAGTGCGTAGCCGACCTGCTGCATGTTGCTCAGGCAGTTGGTGATATGCGCTTCGCGCCGGGCCTGGCCGATCGCCGGGAAGGTCAAGCCGGCCAGAATGACGATGATGGTGATGACGACCAGCATCTCGACAAGGGTGAAGGCCGGCGAGCGTCGCTGGAACGACGAGAACGCCTTACGGGCATACATGGGCTTTCCTCCATTCATACGACTTGTTCCGTCAGCCGGCCGGGACTGAGTCTGGCAGAGCGTTCGGGCGCAGAAGCCACCCTTCCCCTCCGGGCGCACTTCGCACCTCTATTAGTCTTATATTATAACGAAAAGGGATCACATGCCAGTGGGCAATCCAGAAAAATCCGGGATTCCTCGCCAGGGCGGCTCATCGCCGGGACGGCCGGAGCAGGAGCAGCTCCCGTCGGCGGGCGTTTAATCCACGAATTTGTAGCCCACCCCGTGTACGGTCAGCACGTGCTCCGGCTGGCGCGGGTCGTCCTCGATCTTCTGTCGGATCCGGACCACGTGATTGTCGATGGTTCGGGTGTCGGGCGGATACTCGTAGCCCCACACCTCGGTCAACACCGTCTGGCGGCTGACCGCCTCGCCGCGGCGACTGACGAGCAAGCGGAGCAGTTCCGCTTCACACGAGGAGAGCCGGGCGGTCTCGCCGCCCCGGGTAACCGTCCGGTGGTCGAAATCGACGGCTACGTCGTCGAACGAGTACTGGCGGATTTTCTCCTCGCCGCCTTCATATCGGCGGCCCACGGCGGTGATCCGGGCCATCAGTTCGCGGATGCCGAACGGCTTGGTCACGTAATCGTCGGCCCCGGCTTCCAGCCCGCGCACCTTCTCCTCCTCGGTGTCCTTCGCGGTCAGCATGATGACCGGTGTTTTGACCCCCCGGCGTCGCAGTTCCTTGCACACCTCGAACCCGTTCATCTCGGGCATCATCACGTCGAGCACAATGAAATCGGGAGCCTCCTCGAGAACCTTCTGCAGCCCTTCCTTTCCGTTGAGTGCGGACAGCACTTGATAGCCCTGTTCGGCCAACGTGTGTTCCAGTCCGGCCACCACGTCCGGCTCGTCGTCACAAATCAAAATCTTCTCCGGCATTTTTCGTCCTCCGCGGTTCCTCCCCCACTCGTCCCCCGGAGAGGAGTTCCCCCTCTCCGTAGTACTTCTGTTTTGAATTCCAGTTACGTCAGTCGGTCTCCTCCAGCATGTCGGCCGCCCGGGCGATGTGGTCCGGGGTCGTCCCGCAGCATCCGCCGATGATCGTCGCGCCGGCCTCCGCCAGGCCCGGGGTTCGCCTCGCCCAGGTGTCAGCATCCTCGTCGAACACGGTCTCGCCGTCCACCAGTTTGGGCTGCCCTGCGTTCGGCTTGGCGAGGACAGGCCCCTGGGCAACGGCCCGCACCTCGCGGATCACGTCCGCCATCTGGCCGATCCCCAGGCCGCAGTTCGACCCAACGACGTCGGCCCCCGCCTCGAGGACCGCCTCGGTACACTGTCCCACCGTCTCGCCCATCATCGTTCGATACCCCTGCCTGCCCGCCGAGTATGTGAGCGACGCGACCACCGGCAGGTCGCAGGCACGTTTCGCCGCCCTGACCGCTGCCGCCGCCTCGGCCGAGCTCGCCATGGTCTCGATCAGCACCCCGTGTACGCCCGCCGATGCGAGCAGCTCGACCTGGCGGGCGAACACCGACTCGAACTCGTCGACGGCGTGCGTCCCGTATGGCTGGGGGAGTTCGCCGGTCGGGCCGACGTCGGCCAGCACGAACGCCCGGTCGCCCGCCGCCTCGAGTGCGTTCTCGGCCGCCGCCCGGCACAAGCTCTCCTGGTCGGCGGCATGCCCCGCCCGGGCCAGCTTCCATTCGCTGCCGCCGAACGTGTTGGTGAGGATGATCCGTGCGCCCGCATCGACGTAGCGACGGTGGATGTCCCGGACCGCGTCGGACCGCTCGACGTTCCACATTTCGGGGCAGTCGACCGCCCCTCCCAGTGCCTGGAGTTGTGTGCCCATGGCCCCGTCGGCGATCAGCCGGGCGGCCAGCGCGCTGCGAAGGTCTGTCAGTGTCCGGTCCTCCTCCCTGAAGATCGGCCCGATCCGTTCGGGCGTTCGCGTGTACTCGATGTGCCAGTATATGCCCATGCCGCCGGGGTCGTCAAGCATCGGCCCGGGCTTTCCCGACGCACTCGCCGGCCGGTCCGAGCCGAAACCGCGAACTTGTGTTTGTCTTGCCTTTTTCTTTCGTCTAAAATGGTTGGCGTTGCACACGAGTAACCGAGCCCCGCCCTCAGGAGGCAGAACCGTTTCAACCTCGATGACGCCGGTAGAGACCCAGATCGCCGACGATCTGTCGGGCGTGCTGGACGGCGAGGTGCTGACCGACGAGCTGGCGCGTGCGATGTACAGCACCGCTGCCGGGGTCTACGAGATCATCCCCCTCGCCGTCGTCCGCCCGCGTGACCGGGGCGATATTGCCAAGACGCTGCAATGGTGTGCCGAGCACGACGTGCCCCTCACCGTCCGCGGGTGCGGGACCAGCCCGGTGGACGGATGCCTCGGACGGGGGGTCATCCTCGATATGGCCGCCCACCTCGGCTCGCCCTCCCGGATCGACGTGCACGGCGACTTCATCACCGCGCCGGCCGGCGTCCCCTACGTCTGCCTCAACCAGGCGCTCGCCCCGTTCGGACGGTACCTGCCGCCCGACCCGATCGCCGGCGACTATCGCACGATCGGGGGGATGATCGCCACCAACGCGGCGGGGATCACCTCGCTCAAGTATGGCGGGATCATCGACTACGTCGAATCGCTCGAACTGATGCTGGACGACGGGACGGTGGTCGAGACCCGGCCGCTGGACGTTCGCAAAAACGAATTCAAGGACCTGGTGGCCGGCACCGGCCGCGAGGCCCAACTGACGAACGCCCTCTACAACCTCATCCGGGACAACCGGTCGCTGGTCCGCTCGCGCATGCCGAACCTGCCCGCCAACTCCAGCGGCTACCGGCTGGACCGCGCCCAATATCGCGGTGTGCTCGACTTCGGCCAGCTTGTCACCGGGTCCGAGGGCACGTTGGCGGTGATCACCGGTGCGAAACTGGCGACCGCCGAGCCGCTGCCGGTTTCGGGCGTGCTGGTCCTCTATTTCGAGACGCTCCAGTTAGCCGTGGACAGCGTTCGCCCGCTGCTCGACCACGGCCCCTGCTCGCTGGACTTGATCGACGGCCGGGCGCTCGAGCACGTGCGTCGGGCACGACCCGACCTCGGCCACTTCTGCCGCGACCGCGTCCGGTCGGTCCTCGTCGCCGAGTTCGACGGCTCCGACAACGACGAGGTGATCCCCAAGCTGATGGAGGCCGAGCGGCTGCTGGTCGAGGAGGGCGGGACCGCGACGGACGCCATCGCGGCGACCGCCGAGCCGGATGTCGAGGAGGCGCGGGCCTTCCGAAAGGTCGCGCTCAACCTGCTCCAGTCCATCCGAGAACACTGCCGCGTCACCCCGTTCATCGAGGATGTCGCCGTCGAGCCCGACTCCGTATCGAGCTTGGCTCGCGGCCTCACCGAGGTGCTGGGCCGACACGGCCTCGAGGTCGCCGTCAGCGGTCACGTTGGCCACGGAAACCTGTCGGCTCGCCCCCTGCTCGACCTCAAGAACGACGCCGGGCTGAACACCATGCGGGAGGCGGCCGGCGAGGTGTTCGAGATGATCGCAGAGATGGGCGGGACCATCTCCAGCGGGCACGGCGACGGGCTGGCCCGAAGCGAATTCCTCCGCATCCAGTACGGCGACCTGTGCGATGTCTTCGGCCAGGTCAAGCGGATATTCGACCCGAACGGCCGGCTGAACCCGGGCATCAAGGTCGGAGCCGAACGCGGCACCATCGTGTCGAACCTCCGGTACGGGCCCTCGTACAGCCGGCGGCCGATCCAGCCCAAGCTGCTCTACCCCGACGAGCCGCGGGGCGATGTCATCGAGCGCTGCGATGGCTGCGGGGCCTGCCGCTCACTCACCGACCTCGTCGCTATGTGCCCGGTTTACAAGGTCCTGCAGACCGAGGAGGCGTCCCCGCGTGCCAAGGCAAACATCCTCCGCCACGTATTGTCGAACCGGGGCACGCTCCCGCCCGAGGACGAGTTGATCGGGGATATGGCCCGGCTGACCGACCTGTGTCTCTCCTGCCGGATGTGCTCGGTCGAGTGCCCGGCGGGGATCGACGTGGCCAAGCTGATGGTCGAACTGCGAGCCCGGCGGGCCGAGAAGGGCGGGCTCGGTCTGGACGAAAAGCTGGCCCGGCAGTGGGACCGGGTTCTCACCTGCCTGGGCACCTTCCCGCTGCTCAGCAACTTCTTGCTGCGACGCCGGACCCTGCGCCTGCTCGCCGAGAAGACGCTCGGCGTCTCGGCCCAGCGGCGGCTCCCCGCGATCCGTGTCCGAAATCTGTCCGGCCGACATTCGCCCACCCTCACCAATACCCGCCAGCGGGTGGTCTATCTCACCGGGCTGATGACCGACTGCACCAAGCCGGATGTCGTGGAGTGTACCCGCGACGTGCTCGCCCGGAACGGGATCGAGGTCCGGATCGTCAGCGAGCTGGCCCTGGGCAAGACCCGCCTCCTCTATGGCGACGTGGCCGGCGCCCGGAAGCAGGTGGAGAAGGTCCTCAAACGGATCGGGCCGTTCGTCGAGGACGGCCAACGCGTTGTCTTCACTGAACCGCGCGCCGCCCTGTTCTTCAAGCGGGAGATGCTCGACTGCATCGACACCCCGGCGGCCCGGGCCGTCTCGGCCGCATCGTTCGACCTGATGCAGTTCCTGCTCAGTCTGCACCGCGCGGGCCGGCTCGACACCCGGTTCCGGGCGCTCACCATCCCCATGGCCTATCATCCGCCGTGCCAACTCCGGGCGATGCAGATCGGGACCCCGGCCCTCGAACTGCTCCGGCTGATCCCCGAATTCCCGATCGCCGGCCTGACCGGGGGCTGCTGCGGGATGGCCGGGACCTTCGGGCTGCTCGAAAAGCACTACGAGCTGTCGATGCGAATCGGCCGCCCTCTGTTCGACGAGCTGCGCAACTTGGACGTAAAATTCGGGCTGTCCGACTGCAGCTACTGCGCGATGCAGCTCGAGCAGGGCTCGGGCAAGACGATCCTGCATCCCATCCAGGTGCTCCACCGCGCCTACGGCCTGCCCAGGGTGGGCTCGATCGACTGGTAAGATGCCCTCCGATGGACCGCGATCGGGGCATAGCCCCGAAATAGTCCTTGCGCCGGCCTGTTATGAGCTTATAATTCATCATTGGTTTTGCTGAATACCGTGTTAGGTGTCACCGGTCGGCGCTCGTGTGAGCGCTCGGTTCGGGCACCTTGTAACTACGCGATCGAGAGTGCGGCCCGGCGGCCATTGATGGGCGTCGAGGCCCATCATCCCGATCGTGCATTTAGGAGTCGGGATATGAAAAAAGTAGCTATGTTGGCCGTGGTGGCGCTGTTGGGGTTCGCATTGACGGGCTGCGGGAGCTCGGTGGACTCGCAGGAGCGAGTGGTGGATGACATGATGGGCGCGATCAGGGACCTCAACGCCGAGATGAGCCAGATCGAGACCGCCGAGGACCTCAAGGCGGCTGAGGATCGGCTCGTTCGAATTGGCGAACGAATGAAAGCCATCGAGAAACGCGGCGAGGAACTCGGCATGGACGATCTGTCTCCGGAAGAGGAGGAAGCCCTCGATCAGAGGTTCCAGGAAGAATTTGAAGAAGAAGCCAGTGAGCTGATGCGCCACATGTTCCGCTTGGCTGGACTTGCCGCGACCGATCCGGAGGCCGCCAAGGTGTTGGAATCTCTGGATGGAATCATGGAGTAACGGCCGGCTGCCCTCGATGCGATAACCAGAGAAACGGGCGGCACAAGCCACGGCTACGCCTGTGGTAAAGCTGCTGCGCGTGTGGCGGGGGCGATTTATGCCCTCGCCCCGTGTTGCAGACACGTTGATTCCAAACCGCTGGCCCTGCCCTCCCCTGGCTACGGGGAGTCAGGGCAGGTCATTTCGGCTCGATGCGCAGGAGGGCCCCGTTTTCCTCGTCGGTCAGTGCGTACAGATGCCCGTCGGGCCCCTGCGTGACCTCTCGCACCCGACTGCCGATCACGAGCCGTTCCTGCCGCACGACGTTGCCGTCCCCGTCCAGTTCGATCCGACGGATGTCCTGGGCCCTCAGCCCGCCGCTGAACAGACTCCCCTGCCACTCCGGGAAGTGCGGCCCGGTGTAGAACGCGAGGCCCGAGGGTGCGTGGGCGGGCGACCAGACGACTTTGGGCTGGGCCATGCCTTCGACC
>PUPC01000328.1 GCA_003553185.1 Planctomycetota bacterium
GACAGCGATCAGGCCCGCGCGTACAGCGAGGAGCCGCCGCGCAAACTCATCGAGCGATTGGCCGAGAGCAGGGCATTTTCCTTCGAAGTGTGGCTGGCACCGGACGGCCTCGAACAGGGTGGACCCGCCCGGATCGTTACCATTTCGGACGGAGTCCGACGCCGAAATATTACCATCGGGCAAGGGGAACACGAACAACCGGGTCCCGACCTGTGTCTCCGATTGCGCACGACCCAAACCAATGCAAACGGGATGCCCCATATCGTGCTCCCCGACACGATCATCGAGCAGCCGGCCCAATATGTCGTGACCTATGGCGAGAACCGGACCGTGACGATCTATCGGGACGGCAAGCAGATTTATCGGGGTGAACGTGAAGGCGACCTGAATTGGGACACGGGATATCGGTTGGCGTTCGGCGACGAACCAAACGGTGAACGGAACTGGCGGGGACAGCTGTATCGAGTCGGAATCTATGACCGGGAATTGACCGCAGAGGAAGTTGAACAGAACCACAAACACTGGACGGCCGACGAGGAACCCGAAGAGGACGACGAATGATTCGACATCGTCCGGCTCTATTGCGGCACCCAAAGGTTGCGGGAATCTCTGCGATCTGGTAATATCTGGATATATCAGCGCCTGTGGCTCAATTGGATAGAGCACCGGCCTCCGGAGCCGGGGGTTGCAGGTTCGAATCCTGCCAGGCGTACCACTGCCTTTCCAGCCGGCCCTGCCGCCAATCCCTGCCCCTCACGCGGCTCCTGATTTCTCGGTACAGTACTGCGGGGTAAGTGCGGAAGGAATTCAGCCGGCGGCGGGCAGGGGTTCGGCGAATGTGCGGCGCTGAGAGAAGCGGTTCACGGCTGACCATCCGACACGGCGGGCCAGACTGATCGCCCGGTCGAAATCGCGCCCGACTTGCCCGGGGGCGTGTGCGTCCGAACCCAGGCATATCGGGACGTCGAGGTCGTACATCAAGCGCAGGATCTGCTCGGATGGGTATTGCTCGCCGACTGGTTTGTGCCATCCGGCGGAGTTGATCTCCACCGTCATACCGGCATCGGCCACCGCCCGAGCGGCTTCGGCGACGGCGTCCGAGATGTCGCGGTCGGGGCGAAACCCGAACTTTTTGACCAGATCAAAATGGCCGACGATGTCGAATAGACCTGTTTCGGCCATCTCGGTCATCAGGCGGTAGTAACGGCGGTACACCGCTTCCACGTCCGCAGTCTCCCAGCGGTCCAGGTAGCCCGGGTTATCGAAATTCCAATCGTCGATGAAATGGACCGACCCCATCCGGAAGTCATATTCGTAAGCGTTGGCAAGACGCTCGATCTCGGGCAGTTGATCGGGCATGAAGTCGAATTCGCCGCCTATGAGTATGCCGATCCGCCCTTCGTATTTCTGCCGCAGGCGTCGGGCCTCCTCGATGTACCTGCGGAACTCGCCCTCATCCAGGTTGATTTTCTCGGCGATGGGGATGGGGACCGGCATGTGGACGGCGAAGCCCACCTCGGACAGTTCAGCGGCGATACCGGCCTCCACGCAGGCGCTCATCTCGCCCTCGGCATGGCCGCACCATTTTGTATGGAGATGATAGTCCGCCAGGTAGGACAGAGGACACTCCTTTAGAAAACGTTTCAACGGGCGACGGCAGCTACAGGATGTCCTCGAACTCGTCTTCGAGTTCGTCCTCGCCGATCATGTCGTCCAGTTCCTCTTCCTCGGCTTCTTCCTCGATATCCAGCGGGACATCGTAGCCCTCGGGCTCGTCTTCGTGAACGAGGTGGTCGAGCTCCATCAGCAGTTCGATGAACTGCTGGTTGTTGATCATTGTCTCTTCGAGCATGATCAGCCCGAGCATCGTTCGGGGCTCGCCCGACGCTTCCAACGCCCGCTGGATTTCGAGCGCCCGGTCTACGTCTTCCTTGGTGCAATAGCCCTTCTGGACGGCCATTTCGCCAAACAACTTTCTGGCAGTTCGGACATCGTCTTCCATTTTGTCCACCTCCGGATCATTTCCGGACCAGCAGGTTGTCCCGGTGGACCGCTTCCGTATAAGCGGCGTCACCCAGTATGTTGCGCACCTGCCAGCTCCGCATGCCCTTGATTCGCTCGAGATCGGCCGACGACAGATTGGTCAGGCCCCGTGCGAACGGTTTGCCGTCGGGGCCGACGACCTCGACCGTATCGCCCTGCTCGAAAGAACCGGTCACGGCCACAATGCCCGACGGGAGCAAGCTGTTGCCACCTTCCACCAGCGCCTTCCTGGCACCGGCGTCTACGTGGATTGTACCACGCAAAGTACGCGCCGCAAACCATCGCTTCCAACTGCGGGTACGACGGGCGCCCGACACGAAGAAGGTGCCCAGCTTTTCGCCCGCCATCAGGCGCGGCAGTACATTTTGCTGAGTGCCGTTCGCTATGATCGCCGCCTGGCCCGAGCCGGCCACCATCCGGACGGCTTCGAGCTTCGAACGCATCCCGCCCGTGCCGCGCAGTGATTTGCCCCCATTGTCCAGGGCCAATGTCTCTTCGGTAATACGATCGACGAGGGATACCACCTGCTTGCCGTCGAGTAGACCGTCCACCGTGGTGAGCAGAACGAGGAGTTGAGTATCGAGCAGAGACGCCACGAGTGCGGACAACAGGTCGTTATCGCCGAACCGTATCTCGTCCACGCTGACCGTATCGTTTTCGTTGACCACGGGGATCGCCCCGAGTTCGAACAGGGCATTGAGGGCGTTTCGGACGTTGAGGTATCGGGTGCGATCGTCAAAGTCGTCGCGGGTAACGAGGATTTGTGCGGCATGATGGCCGTGTCGTTTGAAGCACCGGTTGTACGCCTCGATGAGGTGGCTCTGCCCCACGGCGGCTGTGGCCTGAAGCCCGGGCAGTTCTTTCGGCCGCTCTTTCAATCCGAGTTCGCCGATACCGGCCCCGATGGCGCCCGACGTGACCAGGACCACCTGCCGACCGGCCGATACGAGAGAATCAACCTGTTCGGCCAGGGCCGACACCCGCTCGACGTTCAAACTCCCGTCGGTGTTGGTGACTACGGCGGTCCCCACTTTGACCACCATGCGCCGGACATCAGCCAGATATGCAGTTCGGTCCATTGGATTTTCCTTCGCTCGGCGAGCAGACGAATCGTATCACCTCGCGCACCGATGTGTCAAGAAGATGCATCGCAGCAACGGGCGGTATGGACAGCCGCGTCCCGCCTGCAATCCATAAGCCTTTTGGATTTGAGTTTGAACGATGCTACGAACTACATCCTGGCCCGGATTGTCCTGAACACACTCAGCAGGAACCAATACGATTCGGGAAAAAGCTTGTCAAACCGGCCTCGGTCACGTATACCTGAATATGGTACGGCTTAGAAGTTAACAGTCCCCGCCGACCGCAATATCTCGGGGACGACAACTATCAAAAGGAGGGCAGCTTTGCATACAATTCTCGTTACCGGCGGGGCTGGCTTCATCGGCTCGAACTTTGTGAGATGGGCGCTAGGCCGGCCGGAGGCCAACTGCAAGCTGGTAGTCCTCGACAAGCTGACCTACGCCGGCAATCTGGAGAACCTGGCCGGACTGGAGGAGACATATCCCGACCATTATTTTTTCGTTCGGGGCGACATCTGCGATGGCGACACCGTAGCGGAGCTATTCGAGAAACACGCCCCGAACGCCGTGCTCAACTTCGCCGCCGAATCCCACGTTGACCGCTCCATCCTCGACCCGATGGAGTTCGTGCGAACCAACGTACTGGGCACAGCGACGCTGTTGGCTGCGGCCCGCCGACACTGGCCGGAGGAGAGTTGGGACCGGGCCCGCTTCCTGCAAATCTCGACCGACGAGGTCTACGGGAGTCTGCCGGAGGACCGCCCCGACATCAAATTCACCGAGGACACCCCGCTCGCCCCGCACAGCCCCTATTCGGCATCGAAGGCGTCGGCCGACCTGCTTACACAGGCATATCACGATACATACGGCTTCCCGACCCTGATCACCCGATGCTCCAACAACTACGGGCCGTACCAGTTCCCGGAGAAGCTGATCCCGCTGGTCATCCGGAACGCAATGAACGACGAGAGCGTGCCGGTGTACGGCGACGGGAAGAACGTTCGCGACTGGCTGTACGTAAGCGACCACTGCACGGCATTGTGGGACGTGCTATCCACGGGCGAGCCGGGCTCTGTCTATAACATCGGAGGAGACCGGGAACTCCGCAACATCGATTTGATCCGGATGCTGCTCGACATCCTCGACAAACCCCACTCGCTCATCGAATTCGTCAACGACCGGCCGGGGCACGACCGCCGCTATGCCATCGACGCGGGCAAGCTGAAAAGCGAACTGGGCTGGGAGCCGAGCAGTGACTTCCGCGAGAAACTGGCCGAAACAGTCAACTGGTACCGGGAACATACCGAATGGCTCGAGCGGGTGATCTCCGGCGAATATCTCGCGACATACGACAGAATCTACCGGCGCGGTTGGAAAGAATAGCCCAAGGCGGGCCAGCTTATGCGGACTCCGCTCAATCGCCCGGTCAATCGCAGCCCCTGCCACGGGCACACCACGCAAATGGTGTGTCCTGTGCGATCCGCCCAGGGCACTCGCCGAGCGGCGTAACCCGCAACATCCTTGTAAAAAGACTAAACTATAAACTTTTTTTTCCGAAGGTAATATTCGGAGTAGAAATTGAGGCAAGTATTCTTGTGGTTGCGTGCCTCCGCCAGGAGGTCCGGCAACGAATGCTCCTTTTGGAAAGGAGATGTAGAATGTTGAAAAAGGTTACGAGGTACGGATTCGCGCTTGCTGTGGTCGTATGCCTGTTGGCTCCTTCGATGACGTCGGCGGATAGCACCGTCTCCACCGTCACAATCACGGCGACGGTTGACTCGTTTGCCGAATGGGATGTCACCACTCCGGCTATTGAGGCGGAGGAGTTCGACGGCAATATCGCGAGCGTGGGCCAGGCAATTACCGCATCGCAGACGTTGACGCTGTATGCCAACGTTAACACCACGATCACCCCCACAGGCGGCGTCAACAACGGCATATTGAGCAGCGATACCGACACGTTGACCACGAGCTATAAAATGTCCGGCGACGAGATCGATGACGACACTGAATGGATTGTTGCCGGGACAGGCACCGGTGAGTTTTTTGCCGGCAATACGTATTTGGTCACCCATGCGGATGGTGTGGGCGCCTATGAGGTGACTCTACATGTCCAAGCCGAAAGCCCGGGCAACCGGGCTCCTGACGCCGGCAGCTACACCTGCGGAGTCGTCTTGACCGCAACTTGGGACTAGTAGCTTGGGCGGCTCGCTGTCAAGGTCCCGGGCGGGGCCTTGGAGCGGTTTTTCGCCGGAACCCCAGGCCGAGAGGGCGGAACTATGGTCCTGCGGAAGAACATCATCCAGGCATTGGGCTGTCTTCTGGCAGTCTGCTCCGGTCACAGTACGACATTGGCCGACGCTTCCTGGCAGGACGCCCCCTATTCGTTCGAGACGGACGGGCACATCACCTTCCCCGGGCAGGTCCGGGACGGCACATTGGAGATGACCCTGGCGCACGACCAGCCCTGTCGGGTTTCGGTATCCGTCGCTCAGGCCGGCGACGAGGTGCTGAGTATCGATGGGGATGCCCTGACCACCAGTTATAAGTTGACCGGCCCTTCCGTGCTCAACCCGGATGAACACTGGGTCGGCTCGCAGACGTTCATCAGCCGAACTTACGACGTAGACGGTCACGGCCCCACGTCGGACATCACCCTTTCGGTCCGTGTGGCAGCCGCCGGCGATCGAGCCAACAATGCCGGCGAATATTCCGCTTCCATCGTGTTGACGGTCTCATGGTGAGGAAATATATGAAGGTGAACAGGCCTATCGTTGCCCTGACATTCGCAGTAGTGGCGGTCTGTTCCGTTCGAGTGGCGAGGGCCGGCGTGGCGGTGGCCCCGCTCAGGCAGGAGATATCGGTCCGGCCCGGTCGGACCGAACGTTTCAGGATCACGATTACCAACCGGGTTCGAGAGCGGGCTCGTGCCAGGCCGGAGAGTGTACATCTGATGCTGGCCGACGTGGCGGTTTCGGAGACGGGCCATCTGTCTTTTCCGGAGCCCGGGAGCATGTCGCGATCCGCCAGTGATTGGATAACGCTGAGCGCGACCGAGGTTGTTCTCGAACCGGGCGAATCAAAACGGCTCGAGGGGACCATCGCAGCCCCTCACAACGCGGCGGGGGAATACTATAGCGCAGTTCTTGTGACACTCGGTTCCCGGGGGAAGACAGCGGGAGGGGTGACGCTGACATATCGAGTCGCGTCGGGATTGTTCGTCAACGTGACGGGACGCTCATTTCCAAGGCGGGCGAACATCACCAGATGCGAGATCGTCTGGCCTCACCTGGACGGCGAACAAGACGACGGGTCGAAAGCCCGGTCGACACTGTCACGCCCCCCAGAGATTGTGGTCGCTTTGGAGAACACAGGGCAGGCACGATTCCAGGCCACCGGTCAGGTCCGAATTCTGGATGAAAATTTGAGGACTGTCTTCCTGACTCCCTTGCGCAGCAATCGGTCGAGAGTGTTCGGCGGGGACAGCCGGATATTCAGGACATTGTTGGATAAGCCGCTGCCGGCCGGGCAGTACCAGCTTCATGTAGAGATGGACTACGAATCGCAATGGGGCAAGGCACGTCACCGGGAACCGTTGGAGATAACGCCAGAGCTTGCCCGCCTTCTGGAACAGGCGGCCGCCGAATCGGACGAACGACAGGCAGGCGATATTCTGAAGGCAGAGCCCGAGTCGCTTCATTGTAATATGTTGCCGGGCGCTTTCAGATCGTTCGGTATCGTGGTGAAAAATACGTCCGGGTATACCGTGCCCATCTCGGCCGCTGTTACCGGACAAGACGAAGGCCCGGCTCCGGAAAAATGGTGGTCGATTGAACCGGGCACCTTCGAACTTACGGCCGGCTCGCGCAGGTCGCTCGTACTGCTGTTGAGGGTCCCCCGGGATATCGATCCGCAGGAACAAGAGTTCTTGCTGGTGCTGAGAGCGATGCAGCCGGATGGGGCGGTGTCGGAGCTGCGTGTTCCGGTAAACGTTGCCATAAGGGCGAGGAGATGACAATCCAATGGGAGGGACAACAGTGAAGAACCAGACCCAACCACATTGGTGTCGAGTTTTAGCCGCCTGTTTCTGCATGCTGGTCGTTGTCGGGATCGGTCCGGAACTCTCGGGAGACGAGTCGCTGGCCGAGGAACCGGCAGAACCAGTCGTAACCAACGTCTGGGTGGAAACAGAAGTCCGGCAGGTCATCCAGGACATTTCGTTGCAGACGGGCGTGCCCATCATCTGTGATCACACCGTGCAGGGCGTCGTAACGATCGCCGTTCAGGAGATGCCATTGGAGGACGTGCTTGAGCGTGTCTGTGCCGTGGGCGGCTATGAATTTCTTAATGTTGATAACTATTATGTGGTTGGAAAGCCCGATCCGGGGGGCTTGATGTTCGCCCGGACCGCGTCCTCGAAGCGGGTCAGCTTGACCTATGTGAACAGCGACCAGGTCAGGGCGGCGCTGCATCCTTCGCTGGCTCAATTCGTGACCTACGACAAGCCCAGCGGGACGGTAATCATCACCGCCCCCGAAGCTGCACGGAATAAAGTTATCGAGGCCATTCGCGAAATCGATCACCCACATCGGCAGGTGATTATCGAGGCAGTCGTTTTCGAATTGACCGAAGAGGGGGCAAAGCAACTGGGACTGGACTGGCAATACGGCCACAAGCGATTGCAAACGGGGATGAGCGATCTCGTGGGCACTGTCACTTACGACGCCGCATCCGACATCGCAAGGTATATAGAGGTGACCTTGCGGGCAATCATCCAGGAGCGTAAGGGACGTGTCCTGGCCAGCCCCCGGATTGCGGTGATGAACGGCGAGGAGGCAGATATTTTCGTCGGGCTCGAACGATACTTCTCGCTGCTGAGCGGTCCCGCATCCAACCCGTATTATCGCCTGGAATCGATCAAGGCCGGGGTGAACCTCACGGTCGGGGCCCAAATCGGGGCGAATGGACAGATGGTTCTGAAGCTGGCTCCCGAGGTCTCTGATGTGGCGACCGAGACCGCCAGAGACAACAACAATAACTCCGGCGCAGCGGCGAATTCCACCTTGCCGGTTGTAACCAGGCGACGCGCCAACACGACCATCAGTGTCCGCGACGGACAGACGATCGTGCTGGGGGGGCTGTTGCGCGAGCAGCACCGCTCGCTGGTCGAGAAGGTGCCGGTGCTGGGCGACATCCCTCTGCTCGGGGCGGCCTTTCGCAAGGTAACCGAGCGAAAGGAGCAACAAGAGGTGATCATCGTGATGACCGCCCACTTGGTGGACGGCAATGACTCTCGCGCGGCCGAGCTTCCCAGCCGCCTGGAGCAACGGTATATAAGCCCGCTCGATTCCATCGCACCGTCAGCCCAGGGAGAACCGTAATGTGGAAAACCAGGGCTATCATACCCATTCTGATCCTGGCATCCGGGTGTCGGATCGCCCCTGACTCTGCAATCCAGACCGATCTGACGTTCCAGAGGGGTTCACAACTGTTGGCCACCGGAAGCCCCAAGACCGCTATTCCCCTGCTTACCCAGGTCGTCGCGTCTGTCCCCGATGGGCCGGAACCCCACGCCATGCTATCATTGGCATACGCCCTCGACCTGCAAAGCGAACGAGCCATCGCCCAGGCCGCGCAGGTCAAACGCAAATCCGGAGAGCCGCCCGGTTGGGAGCGAATGGCGGTTGGCATCGCAGAACTGGCGCGAGGGCGGCCCGATGAAGCGGTCCGCCAATTTGACGATATCAGGGAGCAAGTGGGACCGGAAAGCCCGATGAGAGTCGCAATCAGTCAGTGGCTGATTATGGCCCTTCTGCTCCGAGAAGACCATCAGAGGGCCCTGGAACTGCTCGACGAACTCGCTCTCACCCCCGCAGGCACGACTGCACTGCTCTGGCGCGTACTCGTTTATTCGCGGCAAGGAGACACAGACGAAGCCGTACAAGCCCTGACGGCTGTCGCCGGGGATGTCGCCGTCTCGAGGCCGGCACCTGTGAATATTGGGCAGGAGATGGGCGACCATATGCTCTACGATGCAGCGATACGTGCCCTCGGCGACGGGGACCTCGAGGAAGCCGAAAAAATCTTCGATGACCTTCAGCAGCGCCACTCCAGGGCGTATGACGCTCCGACCTGGCTGGCACTGATTGCGGCCGCCGACGGGGATTGGACGTCGGCTCGGTCCCGGCTGGACGAAGCCCGACTGCTTGGCTCAATGCAGTCGCGGGGCATCGCACATCAACTCCATGGCGTCGTTTATGCCATGGAAAGAATGCCGGAACAGGTCGTCCGAGCGATGGTTGTTGGTCAGCGGCTGCTGGGCCGAGGCAGTTCGCCAGCCCATGCCGTAACACAACCGAAACCGGATCGAGTCTGGTTTTCTGACGCCATGAAATGAGCGGGTAGCCAACGACCGGTAACGCGGGTGTATCCAAGCTGGTTCTTCGTCGGCATCCAACTGCTGTCTGATATCTGATAGGCGTCCATCCCCTTCTATCTCCTGCGTACAAAGTTCCGCGCACCGAATCGGGCAGAAAGCTTCGGGCTCGACAGCGGCTCGTCTGTTGCTCTCATCGATACGAGCAGGCTGACCCCGGCTATCGAACCCGGCAGAACGCTACGACACCTGTGGGAAGTCCCGCTTGGGGAATTGATCGCCGCAAAATGCTAATGAACTGAGTCGAACGCCGAAAACAGTCTTGGATTTGATGGTCACTCGAAAGGAGACAAGCTATGGAGCGATCTATAATGGCAAAAGTAGCGTTGATGGTTTTTTTGATGACGGGAGCCGCACATGCCGTACCGGCGCTCCAATTATACATTCCCGGTTCCACCTACGACTATGATACGGAAACGTGGGTGAGCACGGATACTTCGAGCCCGCTTCAGGTGCTGGGGGCGAGTCGGCCCAACCAATCGGTGATTGACGACCTTTATCTCCATGTCGCCATACCGCAGGATCAGTGGTCTGTCGGGGCCACCGCCACTCTCTCCGGGCCGGGTTATGAATCGGGCGTAACCATCTCGGACTGGGATTTTGGCACCCCTGACGGCATCTCCCAGCACGGCATTTACGATACCTACTACAAGAGCTTGCAGCTCCCGACGATGGACGTCGCGGGCGGAACCGATGTCGTCATCGACCACGTGCCCGAGGGCGATGGTGGCTCTACCACCGGAGTCATCTATGAGTATATGGTCGATTACAGTGGAACTTCCGGCCTCCATTTCGATGTAAGCGGCCTTTCCTTCAATCCGAATTCCGGGAATTGGCTTCCGAGATTCGCCCCGTACTCTCATGACGCGGAATTTTTGTCCACCACCGCTGGTATCACAGGTATCAAGTGGCATGATCTCAACCAAGACGGTGTGTTCGACCTTGATGAGCCCACCCTTGAGGGCTGGACGATCAATCTCGAAACGCTTGACGGCGATCTGCTGATGGCCACCGAGACCGACGAGCACGGAGTATATCTCTTCGACGACCTCGAATTCGGGACCTACATCGTTACCGAAGTGCTTCAGCCGGGCTGGGAACAGACAGCTCCCGAAACCGGTTACTATACTGTGCACCTGGACAGCGAGGGCATCCTGGGCGGTTACGATTTCGGCAATTATTACATCGAAGAGCCGGGTATCCCCATTCCCGAGCCGGCTGGCCTCGCATTGGTGGGATTCGCCGGACTTATCGCGTTGCGACGCCGGCGACGGCGCTGAATCTACTGTCCCCTAGTCTATACTGATCATCCCTGCCGATGGCCCGCTGAAACCGCGACCCCGGGCCTGTCGCCACAGATCCCAGCTTGTCTGCCGTTTGGATGAAATGCCGGGAGTGCTCGCGGGCTTTATGACGTTGCAGGCGGCGGGACCTACTTCCCTGCGGAACCGCCGGGGAAGGCGGCGCGAACGGCGTCCCCAATGGTTTGCACGGGGACGAAGGTGATCTCGTCCCGGATTTCCCTGGGGATGTCTTCCAAGTCCTTCTCGTTCTTTTCGGGCAATATGACGGTGCGGATGCCGGCCCGGTGCGCCGCCAGCACCTTCTCCTTGATCCCCCCGACGGGCATCACCCGCCCCCTCAGGGTAATCTCGCCGGTCATCGCCACCCGGTGTTTGATCGGGGTGTCGGTGAGCAGCGAGATGAGCGAGATGGCCATGGTGACTCCGGCCGACGGGCCGTCCTTTGGGATGGCGCCGGCGGGTACGTGGATATGCAGGTCGCTGTTCTCGAAGAAATCGGGATCGATACCCAACCGGTCGGCGCGGGAGCGGATGTAGCTGAGTGCGGCCTGGGCGGATTCCTTCATCACGTCGCCGAGTTGGCCGGTGAGCGTGAGCCCCTTTTTGCCGGGCATTCGGGTGGACTCGACGAACAGTATTTCGCCGCCGGACGCCGTCCAGGCCATACCGGTCGCCACACCGGGCTGTTCGGTGCGCTCGGCCACCTCGGGGAAGAACTTGACCGGGCCGAGGTAGTCATGGACGTTCCGGATGGTCACGGACTGCTTTTCGGTCCCTCCCTCCGCCACGTACTTAGCAACCTTGCGGCAGACGGTGCCAATCGTTCGTTCGAGGTTCCGGACGCCCGCCTCTCGGGTGTAGCTGCTTATCATCTTTTTCAGTGCGGCGTCGGTAACGTTGATGCGGTCTCCTGTCAGGCCGTTCTCGTCGATCTGCTTGGGCAGCAGGTGCCTTTTGGCGATGTGGAGCTTGTCGTCATACGTGTAGCCCGGGAGTTGAATGACCTCCATCCGGTCCTTGAGCGGCGGGGGAATGGGGTCGAGCAGGTTGGCGGTGGTGATGAACATCACATTCGACAGGTCGAACGGGACTTCAAGGTAATGGTCGGAGAACGAATCGTTCTGCTCGGGATCGAGCACTTCGAGCAGAGCGCTGGTCGGATCGCCCCGGAAGTCCCGGCCGACTTTGTCCACCTCGTCGAGCATGAACAGCGGATTTCGCGTGCCCGCCTTGCGAATGCCCTGGATGATCCGGCCGGGGAGTGCCCCAACGTAGGTGCGTCGATGGCCCCGAATCTCGGCCTCGTCGCGTATCCCGCCCAGGGACATACGCAGAAATTCTCGGCCGAGTGCGCGGGCGATTGACCGCCCGAGACTCGTCTTACCTACACCGGGTGGGCCGACGAAGCAGAGGATCGGCCCTTTCCCGGCGGGTTTGAGCCGACGGACGGCGAGATATTCGAGGATGCGCTGTTTGATCTTTTCCAGACCGTAGTGGTCTTCATCGAGGACTCGTTTGGCCTGTTGTACATCCAGCTTGTCCTCGCTCTCCTGCTTCCACGGGAGGATGATGAGCCAATCGAGGTAGGTGCGAATGACCGAATATTCCGGTGAGTTCGGAGACATCCGGGACAGGCGGTCGAGCTCCTTGTCCGCGACCTCCCGGGCCTCCTCGGTCATGTCGGCCTCCTCAATCTGCTGCCGGAGTTCCTCGACCTCCTGCCCCTGGTCACCGGCCTCGCCCAGTTCTTCGCGGATCGCTTTCAACTGCTGGCGCAGATAGTATTCACGCTGACGCTTGCCGACCTCCGACTGGACCTCCTGCTGGATTCGGCTGCCCAGCTCGAGCACTTCCATCTCTCTGGCGATTAAACTGGTGACCGCCTGCAGCCGTGTTTCGATGTCGAATTCTTCGAGTATCTGCTGCTTGGTGGGCGTCTTGATGTTGAGGTTGGACGCGACAAAGTCGGCCAGTTTGCCCGGCTCATCGATATTGAGGGCGGCGATCTTGACCTCGTCCGACACGCTGGGCATCAGTTCGACCAGTTTCTGGAACTGGGTCGTGAGGTTCGAGACCAGGGCCCGGACGCGCGGCGTCTGCTCGTGTGTCTCATCGACCGATTCAACGCTCGCGACCATGTAGGGATCGGTTCGGGTGTACGCGCCCACTCGCACTCGCCCCACCCCCTGTGCGAGGATGCGAGTGGTATCGTCGGGGAATTTCAACATCTTGAGGATGGCGGCGGCGCAGCCGAACTCGTACAGATCGTTCGGCTGCGGGTCCTCCAGATCGGTGTCTCGCTGGGCGACCAGCACCACCAGGCGGTCGTCGACCACGGTCTCGTCGATGCACCGTATGGAGCGCTCGCTGGAGAAGATGAGCGGGACCATCATACCGGGGAAGATGACGTTCGCCCCGGTGGGCAGTACGGGGAGCGTATCGGGCAGCTTGGGCTCTTCTGCAATCTGTATCCCGTCCAGCTCGGAAAGTCCTTCCTGCTGGTTCGTGGTGATGATTTTCGGGCCTTTATCGTCGGTCATGTCAGGACTCGATGGGGATGTTCCGTCGTTTCGATTCCGGCCTGGCCTTCCCGATGGATATGCGGAGAAATCCGTCGCTGTACTTGGCCGATCTGCGGTCGGGGTCGATGGCATGGGGCAGGGTCACCACCTTCTCGAAGTATCCGTAATGGATTTCCATCTGGGCGTAGCTGATCTTCGAGTCGGGGCAGTTATCCCGCCGGCATCCCTGGATGGTGAGGACATTGTGATTGAGCTCCATCGAGACGTCCTCTTCCTTGATGCCCGGTATCTCCACCTTGATCACGTACGCGTCCTGTGTCTGATATACGTCGGTGGGCGGGCTCCAGACATGGTGCGGGATGGAGCTGAACAGGTTCCGCTGTGAGAAGAAATGCTGGAATATCCGTTCGACGTTCCCTTCGTCGGATGAACTCGTGCGCTGCTCGATCCCGGACCTCGATTCTTCTAACCTGGCCATCAGGTGCCTCCTTACATGCTCGCTAGACAAGCGGCTCTTCCGCTTCGACTCGGTAGTTGGGGGCTTCCCGGGTGATGGTGATATCGTGTGGGTGGCTTTCGACGGCGGCTGCGGGAGTGGTACGGATAAACACCGCCTTCTGCCGAACCTCGGCGATCTTGGCGGCCCCGATATAGCCCATCCCGGCCCGAATCCCACCGACCAGTTGATAGACATAGTCGGCGAGCGGACCGGCGTGCGGCACCCGCCCCTCGACTCCCTCGGGCACCAGTTTCGACGCTTTTCTCACCCCCCGCTGGCCGTACCGGGTCTTGCTGCCCTTGACCATTGCTCCCAGCGATCCCATTCCCCGGTACACCTTGAAACTGCGGCCGTGGTAATAGATGAGTTCGCCGGGGCTCTCGGTCAGTCCGGCGAATAAGCTTCCCAGCATCACCGAGCTGGCTCCGGCGCCCAGGGCCTTGATGATGTCGCCCGAGTACCGGATGCCGCCGTCGGCGATGACCGGCACATCACCGACCTCCTCCGCCACACTCTGGATCGCGCTGATCTGGGGCACGCCAACGCCGGCGACGACCCGCGTGGTGCAGATGGAGCCGGGGCCGATGCCCACTTTGACCGCGTCGGCGCCCGCGTCGATCAGGTCACGGGCCCCCTCGCCGGTGGCGATGTTGCCTGCGATCAGTTCAATGTCGTAGTTGGACCGATATCGACTCACCGCCTCCAACACGTTCTCCGAATGGCCGTGCGCCGTATCGAGGCAGACCACATCCACGTCGTGGGCGATGAGCTCCTCGAGCCGTTCATCGTCATCGGGCCCCACGGCCGCCCCCACACGAAGCCGCCCTCTGTCGTCCCGGCATGCCTGCGGGAACTGCTGCAGCTTGTCGATATCCTTGATCGTGATCAGCCCGCGCAGCCGCATCTTGTCGTCCACCAGGAGCAGCTTCTCCACCTTGTTGTTCTGGAGAATCTCCTCGGCCTCCTCCAGGGTCGTCCCCTCGGGCGCGGTAACCAGATCCTCCTGGGTCATCACCTCTCGGATCTTGACGGATGTATCGGACTGGAACCGGAGGTCTCGTCGGGTGAGAATACCCGCTACTCGGCCGTCCTCGACGATGGGCAGGCCCGAGATGCTCTTCCGCTCCATCAGTTCGATCGCCCGGACCACGGGGACATCCGGCGGGAGGGTGACGGGATCGATGATGATGCCGTTCGCCGACCGCTTGACCTTCTCGACCTCCCGGCACTGCTCGTCTATGGTCAGGTTGCGATGTATGAACCCCATCCCGCCTTCCTGGGCCAGGGCGATGGCCAGGGCGGACTCGGTCACCGTGTCCATCGGGGCCGAAAGCAGCGGGATGTTCAGGTCGATGGTCGGGGTCAGGTGGGTCGCCGTGCTTACCTCGGTGGGCAACACCCCGGATCGCTGCGGCACCAACAGGACGTCGCTAAAAGTAATGCCACCTTCAATCATTCGCATTCTTCAGATCATCCCTTCGACCGATAGAAAGAGCGTGTTGTCCCACCCCGACCAGCGGATGTCGGGGGCGCAACGGCGAGCTTCTGCCTGACGTGAAACTATCAAACCCGTCGGCCCAAGTCAACCCCGAAAAGAGCGCGTTTTAAAAACGCGAACCCCATGTGGCGATACAGAGTATGTGAGTACGTCTGGGTTGAGGTGACCATAGGGAACCCGGGGACGAACGAAGTGATCTTCAAGTCGGTCGCCGTAGCCCGGGCGTTTCCTCCTCTAAAAGAACAGTTTTTCCTTCAACTGTTGGCGCCTCACATTTTTTTGCTGGAGTTATGAGAACTTTCGCGCTACATTGACGTTAGATAAGCCAAAGGGTGCTATGGCTGGCTTCTTTATTCAGGAGGTACCGGAGATGTGGAAGACTCGGGCGTTTGCTCTGAGCGCTTTGATGCTTATCAGCACGGTCGTTTCCTCGCATTCCTTTGCAGCGGATGAAGAGCAATTAATCCGCAGCATAGAACGCTCGCAGGAAGAGGCAGCTCGGGCGGCGTTGACTACCGATTCGCCAATGCTCGCCACCGCGGCCTTCGGTGCATTTCTGAGGAACACGAGGAACCCGGAAGAAGAGTCGGCGCTCCGTGTGATCCGAGCGTTCTCGGAAAAATCGGGGATGTATCACAAGGCGGCGCTGCTCACCTCGATGCACAGCCGGAGCTCCCAGGCAGTTGAAGCTCTGATCAAGGAGGGCGATCACCGGCTCGCCGCCGCAATCGCGCTCGCCGGCGCCGAGGCCCGTTATCGCGCCCTGAACGCGGTCCGGACATTACGAATGGCGGAAGACGATGATATTGATGATGAACGGCGAACTCGCCTGGTCACCCAGGCCGAGCGCCGCCATCAACTCGCCGATCTTCCCGAATCATTTTTTGATGAGGACAGAGATGCGGTCACGGTCCAACTGGCGATCTTGGCGGCCGCCTACGGGGACGTGTCCGACCTCCAGGATACCATCAAAGGCGTCGACCGTGACACGCCGTCGGTAAACGCGGCGAAGCTCCTCTACCTCGCCCTTGTCGGCGCGGAACCCGACGAGGAATGGCTGGAGGAAGTGTTGCGTTCCAATGCAACCGTGCGGGACCGCGTGACTCAGCCGGAACCGTCCCTGTCACGGTATCGGCTCACCCCACCTGGCATGGTCGTCTGCGCCGAAGCGCTGGGGCATCTGTCCGAGGATGTGGCTCTGCCGCACCTGCACAAGGCGCTGTCCCATCCCGACCTCCGCGTTCGCGTGGAGGCAGCGCGGTCGATCCGGCGGATCGGTTCCCGGGAATCTGCGAGGCATCTGGCCGCGCAGGTGCGGGACTGCGAATGGCCGGTCCTGGTTGAGGTCTGTGCCGGCTTGGCAGCCATCCCGGACCACCGGGCCATCCCGGCTCTCATAAGACGCTTGGACGATGAGACCGGCCGGTTCCGGCTGGACCTCATCTATGCGCTCTCCGCCATCGCGGGAGCGCAGAGGGGCCGCTCAGCGGAAGAATGGACCGCCTGGTGGCGGCGTGTTTCCGATACTTTTGCGGTGGATCCAGGAAAGTCCGAGGTGTTCCGAAAGAACTTCCGAGTCCAAGACATGGCTCCCGAGGAATTGGGCCGTTTCTACGGCCTGCCGATCTACAGCGACCGGGTCGTCTTCGTCGTCGACACATCGACCTCGATGCGCGGTCGGCGGTTCAACTCGCTGAAGAGCAATCTAAAAGAGACGCTGGAGGAACTGAAGCCCGATGTTTACTTCAACATCGTCGATTTCGGTGCGGTCATCACCGCGATGCATCCGCGCGGACTGTTCCGAGACAGGCGGAAGGCCATCGAATACGTTTACGAGATGCCACTGACGCGAGCAACCCGGACACTGTGTGCCATCGAGCGGGGGGCGTGGCTGCAAGAGGCCGACACCCTGATCTTCCTGTCGGATGGAGCGCCCACTTTCGGCCAGACGAGGGAGTGGGGCCATATTCTCTCGACTATCCGCCTGTTTCAACGCTTCCGCCCCATGGCGATCTATACCGTCGATTTCGACCCGACCGCTAACAACAGATGGCATACCGACTGGCTCGCCGCCGAGAACGCTGGCTTGGGCGACGTGGTCATTATCGATAATTGAGATCCTCCGACTGCGGAACACGAGGCCAGAAGCGGAGTTAATATACACGCAGGGGATGGTGTCTGCCGCCAGAGAACGGGCAAGAAAGGCGATTGGCGTTGTACCTTTGCTGTGTCTCTCTGCCGCTCTATCCGGCGCATCACAACGTCCCAATGATGATCGAAGGAGACCCGTTATGCAACGCGTGTGCTTTCTGCTCAAGGTGAGAGAAGACCGGATCGAGGAGTACAAGGAGAAGCACGAGGAAGTCTGGCCGGAGATGCTGGACGCCCTGCGAGAGACCGGATGGCACAATTACTCGCTCTTTCTCCGGGACGACGGCCTGCTCGTGGGCTATTGCGAGACGCCCGATTTCGAAGCCGCCGTCGCCGGCATGCAGGACAAGGAGGTCAACCGGCGCTGGCAGGAGATGATGGCACCGTACTTCGAGGAGTTGGGCTCCGGACAGGCGGACACAAGCATGCGGCCGCTGGAAGAGGTCTTTCACCTCGACTGACCCGACGCCCGCCCGCGGTTCCGCTTGCCGCCTACAGGGCGACGGCCTCCCCGGTCTCGATCGACCGGATGGCGGCATCGAGGACCTTCTGGGCGGCCAGGCCGTCGGCTCCGGAGCCGTCGATCTCTTCCGGGGGCACGGCGTCGGTCACCTGTTTCAGGAACCGGTGTATGCGGTCCCGGAACGTGTCGATGAACCCGGTATAGCCGCCGAACGCCGGGTTGGTATAGACGACCTTCTTCAAGTCGCCTGCGGGGTATAAGGTCGCCTCGCGCCACATGTCGTCGAGGACGAACCGCCCCCCGGTCCCGCCCACCTCGCACCGCTCCATCGGGTGGCCCCGTTCGATATCGTAGCTGCCGGTCAGTGTGCCGACCGCCCCGCTCCGGAATTTCATGTTGAAGGTGGCGGTCGACCAGATCGTCCGACCGGGGGCCTTCGTGGCGAAGCAGTGGACGGCCTCGATGTCGCCGCAGAAATAGCGCATCACGTCAACCGTGTGTGGATGCAGCGATTTGATGTGGTAGTACGGCGAGCTTTCGTTGGGATTTCCGATCCACATGTTCATATTGATGAAAAGGATGGTCCCGAGCCGACCGTCTGTGACCCAGGATTTGGCCAGCCGCGCGGCGGGGGTGCTCCGATGGTTGAGGTCGATTGCGAAGCAGAGCCCATTCTCGCGGGCGCGGGCGACCATCTCCTCGGCGGGAGCGATCTCGTTGCAGATCGGCTTCTCGCACAGGACGTGGCAGCCGGCGTCGAGCGCCTGGATTGTCGGCTCGTAGTGGTCGCTCCCGTTCTCGACACCGCTGGTGGCGACGCTGACCAGATCGGGCTCGAGCTGATCGAGCATCGTCTGGGCGTCGTAGAAGGCGGGAACGCCGAGCCGTTGGGCCGCGGTGTCGGCCCGATCCCTGATGATGTCGCACACACCGACCAGCTCGGCGAGCTCGTCCTCACGGTAGATGTCGGCGTGCCGATTCCCGATCGGCCCCATCCCAATGACAGCAACTCGCAACACGGTAGCCCTCCTTATTTGTCGATATAGCCGTATTCAATGAGCGCGGGCCGGATGAAGTCGAAATCGTGCCGGCCCTCGTCGGTCTTCCACCTACCCACGGGCTCGGTCCGCACCGGGATTCTGGCCAGCGGGAACCCGAGAAACGCCTCGAGCCGGCCGAGCGTTTCGTCCTGGCGCAGCACGAAATCTTCGAACCGAACCGTGATGGTGTGCTCGGGCTTCGGCGTGGTCCGGACGATGAGGTCCTGGTACACCCAGGAGATGGCCCGCCGTCTCCTCACGTCATCGGTCCTCGGATACTCGATCCCGAAATCCGTCAGATCATCGGTCAGGTGCTCGCCCAGGATGCTGTCCCGCGGGTCGCGCACCCAAATGACATATTTCGCATCGGGGAAGATCCGTCGTATCCAGGGATAGCACAGTGTGGTCTCGGGGATTTTCCAGCCCTTGTGCTCGGCGTTGCTGCTGAGCACGCTGTGCAGGTATCGGTGGATGAGCCGGGCGAATTCGGGATCAATCGGACCGTGGTGTAGCTCGTCGAGGTTCCATTCGAGATCGCCCATCCATCGCACGTGCCGGGCCAGCACCCGGCAGGCCTCGTACATGTCCTCGGGGGGAAGGAGGTCCCCCGATTCGTTCAGTGGTTCGCCCATATAGACACCGCTCTCGGAGAGAGTGTGGGACATCGCCCTCGTTCCGCCGTGACCGCGTCCGATGACAGTGATCAGTGACATTGTGCTCCTTGTGCGGGCTCGCAGTGATTCCGTGCCCGGAGTTGCGGGGACCACTTACTCCTTGTCTTTTGCCTGCAGAGATCGGGCTTTTTTCACGTCGCCGATGTGCAAAGAGTCGTATGCTTCCTGGGACGACTTGAATGGTGCGCCGGGTGCCCAGTCGAGGTTGGTGGCCATCGGGTTGGTCTGGCCCGTCTCCTTCTCACGTCTGGCGATCCACGATTGCATCCTGCCCTCAAGCAGTTCGACGACCTCCGGTTCCTGCTCCGCCAGGTTCTGGTTCTCCTCGGGGTCGTTGATCAGGTTGTACAGCTCGATCTCCGGCTTGAAATGGAAGTCCGGCTCCAGGGCGTGGATGAGTTTCCACTGTGGCGTTCGCCAGCCGTGTTTTCGCATCCAGGTGCACTCGGTGATGTAGAACTCGGTCGACGGTCTTCGCCGCTCGCCCCGCATCTGGGGCACGAGCGATTGCCCGTCGAACGAGGCCGTCGTCTTGATGTCCAGCAGATCGAGCACAGTGGGAGTAACGTCCTGAAGCAGACAGTTGCCGTCGAGCCGCAGGTCCGCCGGCACACGGCCGGGCAGGCGGAAGATAAGCGGGACAACCAGAGTCGTGTCGTAGATGCCGTGGTGGTCGAACCAGCAATCGTGGTCGTACAGCGTCTCGCCGTGGTCGCTGGTAAAGACGACCAATGTCTCCTCGTCCAGCCCCAGTTCGGTCAGCTCGGCGAAGAGGTTCGCGATGCAGGTGTCCATGTAGGCGATGCCCCCGTCATATTGGGCGACCACGTAATCCTTGTCGGTCACGCCCTCGGGCAGCCAGCTTTTGAAGTAGTCGGCGAACGGCTTGAATTGATATACCGGTTCGAGAGAGGTGTTGGCCGGGTCGCACTCGTCTCCGCCGTAGAACAGGCGCTCGAACGGAGCCGGCGGGAGGTACGGCGTGTGCGGGTCCATGTGGCGAAGGAACAAGAAGAACGGTTCGTCTGCGGAGGCGAGCCGCCGCAGCTCGGGCAGCGCGACATCGTTGAGTGCCTCGGCTTTGTGTGCTCGACCGTCATCTCCGATGCTCCACCCGCCGTATTGGACGTACTTGCCGAAGCCCCGGCTCGCCGGGTTGCCGTTGAACCCCACCGAGACGGTGCTGTAACCCGCCCCGCCCAGAAGTTCGGCGAGCGTCGGTGCGTCCTCGGCCATCGGCCCCTTGTGCCGAAGGGCGACCGTATTCGTCCCGAAGCAGTCGCGCCCGGTCAGCATGCTGCCATAGCCGGATGTGGTCGGCACGTGCGGGCTGAACGCGCTCTCGAAGACAGTGCCGCCCTCGGCGAACCGATCGACATGCGGCGTTGTCAGGTGCTGATAGCCGTACAAACTCATGTGATCGCGTCGCAGGCTGTCCACACCGATCAGAAGCAGGTTGGGATGGCGGTTGGGCATCAACTGGGCTCCTCATTTTTTACAGGACAAAGAACGGCTCGGGGCCGCATCGATATCACCGGGCACCCAGCACTTTCAGACAAGCGTTCATATAGCCGTAGCTCTCGGCGGCGATGATGGCCCGGTGAGCGAGCGGATACTCACCGGCGCCAATCACTTCGAGGCATACGGACCCGTCGTAGCCGCCGTCGACCATCGCCCTGAAATAGCCCCAGAGGTCGATGTCTCCGCGCCCGCAGGCCTGGTCGTGCGGCTCGCCCGGCGACGGGCCGGGCCCCTTGCAGTCCCGGATATGGATGTGCCGTACTCTGTCCAGGACTTCGGGCAGGGCCGTGGCCGGGTCCTCGCCCGCCCGGTGGATGTGGCTGGGGTCCATGTCGATCCCGAACGCGGGCGACGTGACGTTCTCCATCGCACGCAGTGTGGTCGGCGTGTTATAGACACAAGCCCCCACGTGCGCCTTGCAACAGAGGGTGACGCCGTGCTCGGCGGCGCGACCAGCCATCTTCGCCATCAGGTCGGTCTGCCGCTCGAAGCTTTCGGCATCGTCCGAATTGCCGCCTGGGCCGATATTGATCACCGGAACTCCCAATGCATCGGCCGCGGCAAAGGCCTTGGCCAGCCGGTCCTCATCGAGCCGGGCTTCCTCCATCGAGAGTAGCTCGAGATCGTATTCCTCGGCGAGCGACAGTATCCCGTCCATCTGCTCCTCCCAGCGGTCCAGCTCGAGATGTTCGCACATGCCCTTGATGGCGGAGAGCTCGACACCGTCATAGCCCGCCCATGCGATGTGTTTCATCGCCGTCTCGAGATCGTGTCCGCTGAACAGAACCGTGTTCACGCCCAGCTTAATCATCTTCATCTCCCATCCGGCACGTTCCCTCGAATGTCCTTCGGTTAGCCCGGAATATCAACCGTTTTCCCCGCTTCGAATGACTCGATCGCCGCCTCGATGATTTTCTGGGCGGTGAGAGCGTCGGCCCCGGACGCCTCGATCCGTTCCGGCGGGACACCTTCGATAAGCTGTCGCACCCAGTACGAGATTCGGCTGTGGAACGTCTCGCCGAAGTCCCTCATCCCGCCCAGGAAATCGTACGTCTCTCGCTCGATCTTTCTGCGGTGCATGAAGGTCAGTCGTTTGCAGCACTCTTCGAGCACGAACCGTCCGTCCGAACCCACCACGTCGCAGTGTTCAAGCCCGTATTGTGGCAGCGCCCCGTCGTAGCTCCCGGTCAGGTTGCCGACCACGCCGTTTTCGAACAGCATCCCGATCTGGGCGTTCGACCAGATGGTCCGGCCCTTGCCTTTCGAGCAGAATGCGTGCACGCTCTTTACGTCGCCGCAGAAGTACCGCATCACGTCTATCGAATGCGGGTGCAGAGCCCTCAGGTGGAACCATGGCGACGACTCGTTCGGGTTCGGTATCCACATCCGCATGTTGATGATGTGGAGCTGGCCGAGGCGGCCCTCGTCGACCCACTCCCGCGCCCGAACGGCGGCCGGGGTAAAGCGGTGGTTCAGGTCGATCGCGTACGGGATGCTCTTCTCCCTGGCCAGTGCGACCATTTCTTCCGCCTCATCAATGCGGTTCGAGATCGGCTTCTCGCCGAGGACGGGCAGGCCGGCGCCGAGCAGTTCCATCGTCGGCTCGTAGTGGTCGCCGCCGTTTTCCTCGCCCGCCGTGCACATGCTGCACGCGTCCAGGTCGATCCCGCTGTCCAGCATCTCCTGCACGCTGTAGAAGGCCCGGGCGTCATACTCCTCGGCGGCCTTGTCCGCTCGCTCCTCAATGATATCGCACACGGCGACCACGTCTGTTTCGTCCAGTTCCCGATAGACCCTGGCGTGCCGGTTGCCGATTCCTCCCATCCCGACGATCCCGATTCTCAGCGCCATTTATCTGCCTCCTGTTTTGAACGTGGCCGTGCAAGCGCAGACTTTAGCATTTCCCATGTGCGAATTCCACCCCGGTCATCGGTACTTTTCAATCTGCAGCCGAACCGCTTCGAGACAGCGGGGGAGTGCGGGGCTTTGCGACCGTTCTCGGACGAACACCGGCACCCGCTCCAACGGGGCGGGATACCCGGCAATCTGTACCGGACCGTGATGCCACGTGCCGTCGAACACATCCTGCCACCGCCCTTTGGGCAGGTACACGTCTCGCCGCTCCGTTCTGTCGAGCACGGGGGCAACCAGCAGGTCCTCGCCCAGGAAGTACTGGTCCTCGATCTCCTGGGCGACCTCGTCGTCCGGACGATGCAACAACATGTGCCGCATCAGCGGGACGCCGCGCGCGGCCCCCGCCCGGAACTGCTCTGTCAGATACGGGATGAGGGTGTAGTGCACCTTCGAGTAGGTCCGGTACAGATCAACGATCTCCGGCTCGAAGTCATACGGTCGGGTGACGGTCCCGTGGGTGGACATCACCGGCCCGAAGCAGGCGAGCTGGCAGCCGCGGGCGAACACCTCCGGCTCCGGATTCTCGTCGGGGTTGTCAGCCGGAATGTACCCGCCGAGGTCGTGCCCCATGAACGGTACGCCGGACAGGCCCAGCGAGAGGGCTGCTCTCAGGATCGCCCGGAGGAAGCGGAACTCCCGGCGCTGGTCGCCGCACCAAACCCACGGGTACCGGGCGGCCCCGATCCCTCCTCCCCGGCTCCAGCATACCCCGCCATCGGGCCGCCGCTTTTGAAACAGGTTATACATCATCGTGTTGTATCGGACCGGATAGTAGTGGTGCATCCCGCGGGGTGTCCGGCCGGCCAGCTCGAGGTCGTGGTGTTCGGGGAACTGCTCGCAGAAGTCGATCTTCGCCCCGTCGACGCCCACATCGTCGAGCAGTCGGCCCCACACCTGTTCGGTCCACCAACGCACTGCCTCCGGGTTGGTGATATCGAGGAACCGGCTGCTCCGTCGGTTGGGCGCGTCGGCGGGGTTGTACGCCGCCGCCTCTTCCAGGTCCACAGTCCCGTCGGCCCGACTCACGCAATACGATTCGGCCTCGGGCAACTCACTGATCAGCGGTCCTCGGACACGGCCGCAGGCGTCATAGACGAGCACCTTCTTGCCCGCTTGATGCAGCTCGTCGACCAGCTCTTTGAGGTCGTCATACGTGCCGGTATCATACGTCGGCCAGCCCTCGATGATCACGCCCGACCACGGCAGGTCCAGTTCGGCCATCCGGGCCGCCATCGCCCGCACACCTTCAGGAGTCGAGAACTCCTTCGTCCGCCCGTGCCGGCTGACCAGCATCCCGAACGCCCAGTCCGGCGGGGTTGGTGATCTTCCTGTCAGGGTGGTAAGCGATTCGAGCACCGACCGGGGCGCCTCGTCGACAATGACATATAGGTCAAGCGGGGCGTCCAACTCGGAGACCGACCAGCGTGCGGGGTCCTCCACGCCGAGGTCGAGTGTCATGCCCTCGAACCGGTTAACGAAGATGCCGTAGCCGCCGCTGCTGAGCATGAAGGGGACGGGCAGGTAGCTGTTCCCTTCGGTCTCGCACCACCGGTCCTCGGCCCACACTTGCACAGAGCTGCCCCGTCGTTCGACCGCGTCAAATCGCTCGCCGGTCCCGTAAAGGCGCTCGTGCGATGTCAGTGTGCCGCCGATGCGAAGGCCGGCTTCCTCCAGTTGAATCGAGTCGATTGCCGTGACCACCTCGTTGTCGACATCAAGGAACTCAATACGCATCGGCGGCCCGTACAGACGGACGGACATCGCGATGTCCTCCCCGGATATCCGAACGCTTCCCTCGCTCTCCTCGGTCAGGGCAAGATCGCTCGAGCGAACATCCGGCTCCTCGGCCGATCCCCCCCCGGCCAGTTGAGCCGCGCCTTCATAATCGAACGTGCCGTCCGTAGCGCCCATCTGCAACCGCCAGGTATTCGGCATCGGCAGGCCGATACGGAACGCCCGTTGCGTCCCGTTGTCTGCAATACCGTTCCACTCGACGGCGTCTCCGTTAACCGTGACATCTTCGATGCACTCGAATTCCATGCCTCGCTCCTATCTGACGAGAGTGTACGCAGGGGTGATAATATGCGATGATTGCTGCGGGGGCACACGCGCTTGATGAAAACCGTATCGGGCAACGGAGGGGAGCCGCACCCTGTTGTTCTGTTCCTGCCTCAACCTCAACAACTCCGGCTTGGTTGTCGTTGTTGCGCGCCTATTATGGCACGGACTTTTTATTACGCAAGCGTACCGCCGCAGTAACTTTTTCCATCCGGTCGGGGGGCACCGCGTCCTTGACATAAGGGGTTTGGTTTATAATGCTGTGTGGTATGGATGACTCGCTGATCGGACTGGTCGCACTCAATCTCACCGAATCGATCACTTACGACGCCTATCGGGCGCTCGTCGAGCAGTTCGGCTCGGTGCGGCATGCACTCGCTGCGCCCCGGCGCGAACTGGCCGCGGTCCCCGGCATAGGCAGGAAAACGGCGGCGAAGCTTCGGGGCCTGTCGAATGGGGATGCCGCCGTCGAGGAGATCGAGCAGGCCCGCGACATCGACCTCGATATCATCACCTGCGAGGACGAACGATACCCCCATAACCTCCGGTTCGTGGGGGACCGCCCCATCGTCCTTTATGTCAGGGGCGAGATCACCGACGCCGATACCCAGGCGATCTCGGTCGTTGGCTCACGACGGTGTACGCCATACGGGAGCGGCCAGGCGGAACGGTTCGCGGGCGAGTTGGCCGCGATGGGCTTCACCATTGTCAGCGGGCTCGCCCGGGGGATCGATGCCGCTGCCCACAAGGCGGCACTGGACGCCGGTGGCAGGACCCTCGCGGTCCTCGGCTCGGGCTTCGTCCATCTCTATCCCAAGCGATATGCCGGGCTGGCCGACCGGATCGCCGAACGGGGCGCGGTGATCTCGGAGTTCCCGATCGATACCCGACCCGCCCGCTGGAACTTCCCGCGCCGGAACCGGATCGTCAGCGGGCTGGGACTGGGCACGGTGGTGGTCGAGGCGGGCAGGCGGAGCGGAGCACTGATCACGGCTCGCACCGCCGCCGAGCAGGGCAAGGAAGTATTCGCCCTGCCCGGGCGGGTGACCGACCGACAGAGTTGGGGCACACTGGGCCTGATCCGCGACGGCGCCACGCCCGTGGTCAATCCCGGCGACGTGGTCAGTGCCTTTCCCGAGGTCGCCGATGCCCTGGAGACCGAACGGCCCGGTCCGATGGCGAGGGCGGCCATCCCCGAACTGACGGAGCCGGAGAAAACGGTGTGGTCGGCCCTGGGCGACGAGCCGCGGCACGTCGATGAAGTGATCGCCGACTCGGGCTTGGGCGCGTCCCAGGTGTTGAGTACCCTGCTGGTGCTCGAGGTCAAGCACGTCGTGCGTCAGCACCCCGGAAAGCTGTTCAGCCGCGTCCAACATTCGTGATGATCACACGCCAGAGGTGGATACGGTGTGCCGATGCGTTTACGAGTCGCCGGAGTTGAGGTTGCGCGGTGTGGCGGCGGCTGGTATCCTTTTCTGCGTGTTTTTTGGACCCGATTGACGAGGAGGCAGCGATGCTGAAGAAGACGACCGCCGGTACGGCAATGAAGCGAAAGTATCCCGAGGCGATCGCATGGGCGACCTGTGCGGACGAGAATGGCGCCCCGAACGCCATCGCCCTCGGCTGGTCGATGTGCACCTCGAATGAACCGCCGATGCTGGCCATCTCGATCGGCCACACCCGATACAGCCACGAACTGATCGAAGAATCGGGCGAGTTCGTGCTGGTGTTTCCCAGCGAAAAAATGGTGGACGCAACGATGGTCGTCGGCACGAAGTCGGGCCGGCACGGTGACAAGATGGAGGAGGCGGGGGTGACCCTGCTGCCCGGCACCGTCGTTGATGCCCCGCTGGTGGACGACGCCTGTGCCAACTTCGAGTGCAAGGTGGCGGGTGCGTTGAAGACGGGCGATCACACCATCTTCGCCGGAGAGGTCGTCGCCGCACACGTCGGCCCCGAGGATGCGCGCCGTATCTACATCCCCGGCGGCAACAGGCAATTCAGTCCCGTCGAGCCGGTGTAGCGGCATCCGCCAACGATGGCAGGTATGACCGGAAGTCCCGGCGGGAGGTGGGAGCGGACCGGGCGGATGGAATGCGGCCCCGCCGGTCCCCGCGTGCTGGTAATTCGACCGGGTGCCCTGGGCGATTCCATGCTCACCGAGCCGGTGCTCGCTGCAATCCGGGACCATGAACCGGGCGGGACAGTTCGCTTGGCCGGTCGCCCCGAGTATCTGGAACTGCTCGTCTGCGGGGCCGGGGCCGATGCCGTGCTCGATTTCGACGGCCCTGCCTTCACCTCACTGTTCTCCACCGGCCCGGTCCAACTCCCCGGTTACGAAATCATCGTCGCGTTCCTCCCCGATCCGGACGACCGATTGCGAAACCGCCTGCGGTCCGTCGCCGACCGGGTTGTCGTGCTTGACCCTCGCCCGTCCGACGGGAACCATATCATCGACCATCTGCTCTCTGCCCTCGCCCCGCTCGACATTGTGCCGGTCCGCCGCCGTCCCCGCATCAATCCAACCGCCGAATGGAGATCGGCCGCGCGGCCGCTGGTACCGGTCGGAGAGTACGCCGTCATCCACGTGGGCAGCGGCGGTGAACGGAAGCTCTGGCCGGCCGAGCGATGGGCCGAAGTGATCGAGCAGACCGAGCCGGCACCGGTGCTGCTCACCTGCGGTCCGGCCGACCGCCGGACGGTGGCCGACGTGCAAGCGCAGAGCGGATACTCGGGGCGGGTGACTGTGATATCGGGCCAGCCGCTCACCACCATCGCCGGCCTGCTTGCCGGAGCCGGGGTCTACTTGGGATGCGACTGCGGAGTGACGCACCTGGCCGCTGCGGTCGGGGCGCCGACCATTGCCCTGTTCGGGCCGACCGATCCGGCTGCCTGGGGGCCACGGGGAGAACGCGTAACGATCATCCGGGGCGACGAGGGTGCCATGGCATCGATATCGACCGAAGCCGTTCTGTCGGCGACATCGGTACTGGGCTGGCCGGGGTAATGGTATCGCAGGGGGGGAACGTTTCGAGGCCGCTATCGCTCCCGCTCGCCGACGATGAGGTTGAGGGCCTGGTTCTGGTCGCCGCGTCGAACGAGAATCCGGCCGCGGGAGCCGGGGTTCATTCGCTGTAGCAGTTGGTAATAATTGCGTCTGGATCGGATTCGGACCGCTCCTGCGCCGAACTGGAACCCGACGAGTTGGTCGCCCGGTTTCACGCCGGCCGCCTCGGCCGGGCTCCCCTCGTCCACGCTCTGGATTACGAGCGACGTTCGGCTCCTGAGTTCGAACTCAATCCCGATGTATGCTTGACCATGAGGGGTGGTCACGATGTGTGCGGTGTGTAGTTCATCGTGTTCGCCCCGCTGCAGGGTCACCTTCACTTCCATCCCCACCGGGTAGCGGCCCAACGCAATCCGGTAGCTTCGCATATCAACGACCGGGGCATTGTCCATTGCGACGATGACATCACCCGCCTGCAGTCCGGCCTCGGCGGCGGGTGTGTTCGGGCGCACCGACTCGATCTCGGCGGGGCTGTCGAGGTCGGACGGCAGGGAGACGCCCTCGATCCTTCCGATGGGGACCTGGCCGCCCCCGGCCGCCTTGAGCATGGGCAGGAACCGCTTGACCTGGTTCGCCGAAATGGCGTACCCGACGCCGGTGTTCTGGCGCAGTCCGAACCGGGTCTGTATCTGGGCGTTCACACCGACCATCTCGCCGCGCAGATTGATCAGCGGGCCGCCGGAGTTACCGGGGTTGATCGGGGCGTCGGTCTGGATCGCGTCGAAGGCGAACGGGCGGGGGATATTCACGCCGCTGATCACCCCAAGGGTGACCGTGGGCTGACCGTCAATGTTGCCCAGCGCGAACGGGTTGCCGATGGCGATCACCCGGTCACCGATCTCGACCTGGTCGGAATCGGCGAGCGGGAGATAAGGGAGGTCCTGGCCGCCGTCGATCTTCAGCAGGCACAGGTCGGTGGCTGGCGATATGCCGACCACCCGGGCGGGGTGATAGGTGCCGTCGGCGGTACGGACCTGCCAGCGCCTGCTGTTGCGGGTCACGTGGGCGTTCGTTATCACATACCCGTCGGGCGAGATGATTGCCCCGGACCCGCCGCCGACGAACACGAACGCCGGCAGGCAGTCCTGGATCACATGGGCGACGCCCCGCTGGGCAATGTCCTTCGGTGTGTGGGCGGCCACGGCCCTACCGGCTCCGGAAACAGCAACCGCGGCCAGCAACGTGATGAAAAGTTGTCGAATGCAGTGGCGTTTCATGTCATTCTTCCTCGCCCAGCGTAACCTCGATTTCCATTCTCCGAGCCAGCCGCCGGATGGTCAGAGTCACTCGGTCGCCCAGGTTTTTCGAGCGGATCAGGTTGGCCAGGTCGGCCTCGCCCTCGACGGGCACCCCGTCCACCTCCAGGATCGAGTCATTTCGCCTCAAGCCCGCCCGGTCGGCCGGGGAATCGTCGCGTACTCGAGCGACAAGCACCCCCTCGAGGTCGACCGCGCCCGGAGCAACGATTACCCCCAGCATCGGTCGCGGCCGCCTGGTGATCTTTTCGCCCCGTTTCATCTGCTCAAATGTTTCCGTCCACTTTTCTGCTCCCGTGGCAAATGCGATCCCCGAATTCTGGCCGTGACGCGATCGGGTGGATATCCCGCCGATGATGCCCACGCACCGCCCGTCGAGGCCGACCAACGCCCCGCCGGTGTTGCCCACGTTCGCTGCGGCATCGAACTGCAACATCTCGTTGGGACCGCGGCCGATGGCGCTGATGATGCCCGTCGTGAGTGTCAGGGCTTTGGGCGACGGGCTTCGCCCGATCGCGCAGACGTAATCGCCCAATGCGACATCGGGGTTCATTTCGATGGCGGGAAGCCCGTCTTCCTCGACCTTGAGCAGGGCGAGATCGTGTTCCTGGTCCCAGCCAACGACCTCCGCTTCCAGCTCCCGGCCGTCCGCGAGGACCACCCGTATCGCGTTCAGTTCGCCGGCAATATTAAAATAACTGGTCGCGACCCATCCGTCGGGGTCCACGATCACCCCGGTAACCGTCGCTTCTTCGGGCCGGCTGTGCAGCTCGGCCAGAATCCTTTGCCGTCCCGTCGGCGAGCCCGAGCCACGCCGTCGTCTCCTGGGCGCGAACCGCTGGTCGTCCTTCTCCCTGTCGATCTGAATGGCGACGACCGAGTCCTGGACACTCCGCACCGCGTTGCGGAATGTGGTGGATCGTTCCTCCCATTCGGGGAATATGGGGGCGCCGGCCGACATAACGGTCGGCAGCAATTCTTCCGGGACCTCCTGCCCCCGCTGTTCGAGGTCGTTCCGGATCGCTGTCCGAAGGTCATCCAGCATCACCTCGATGGGTACGGCGACGCCGAGCCATCTGGCATCGGAGACGTTGAGACTGAGCACGCCGATCACGCGGCCGCTCCCGTCGAGGAGCGGTCCGCCGTCGCTTCCCGGGTTCGTCGCTGCGGTCGTCTCGACGACTTCGCCCAGATAGACGGGCTGTTCGGCGAGGGAGCGGGTCACCTCGTATCGCCCGCTCATCAGACCGACGCTGGTGGTCAGTTCGCCAGCCCGGGTGGCCGAGTGAAACGAGTTGGCCACTGTGATGACCACCTCGCCCAGTTCCACCGAAGCCGACTCGCGTATCTCGAAATGGGGGAAGGGAACGTCGGCGGGCGGTGATACCCGGATGAGCGAGAGTTCCGTCGCCTCGTCCGCCTTGACCAACTCGCCCTGAAGCTGATAGTGCCCGGGCGAGACAATATTAATTTCGTCGCAGTTCGGCGGGACGACCGTCGTTGATGTGAGCACATACCCGAGTGGCGAGATGACCGAGCCGGTCCCGTAGAACGAGGCGGCCGGAGTGTCGTCCACCTCGGGGCGGCTCGCGGTGATGGCGACCGTCGCCCGGCCGGGCAGTTCGCGGGCCGGAATCTCCTCTCCAGCCAGCAGACCGGGCAACAGCAGGCAAAATGCCAGGCAAAAGAGCGACTTTTTCACTGTATATTCCTTAATCCGACCAGGGAGCGGACAGGCGATATTATTGATTATAGTATACCAGAAAGCCGGTTCTCGGCAATCAAAAAAGGCGGCCAAAACAGGCGACCGGTCCGGGCACGCCTATGAGGTCTGATGCTTGCCGGGGGAGCCGATCAATCCGGCGGGCGGGGACAGTAATACTCGACCCAGTTGGAGTCGTCGCAGAAATCGCCGACGGGATGGTCGCCTGTGGTCACCGTACGGGCTGGTCGGATTGACTCGACGCGCCAGTCGGCGAACAGGACGTTGGCTCGCCCATTGTGCCGGAAATGGACGCTGGGGAATGCCCCCGGCACTCCCTGAGGGGTATTAAGGTAGTAGTTTTCCTCTACATTCCCGCCCATCACCCGAGCTCCGTCAATGAACACGACCAGCCGGCTGGGGGTTCGTATCTGGGAGTAGTTGACCTGCGGCCCCAACCCCTTGTGGTATGTCTTGCCGCCCGAGTTGATCACTTCGTAGAAATTGTAAGCGTATCCGGGGAGTTGGCCCTCGAACCGGGTGTCCGGCGAGAAACCGGGGCACAGTTCTACCTCTCGGGTCACACCGAGGAACGGATACAGGTAACCCGTGGTCCGATCGAACACACGGCTGTGCGGTGACGAGCGAGAACCGAACCAATAGTCGGTATGAGGGCTGTTTGCGATCGGCATGCAGTGCCCGCCGTGCTGCTCGATGTACAGCGACATCGCTATGCCGAGCTGGCGGAGGTTCGATTTGCATCGGACATAAAGTGCCTCCTCCCTGGCTGAGCTCAGCACGGGGAGGAGTATCGCACTGAGGACGCCGATAATCCCGATCACGACGAGCAGCTCGATGAGCGTGAACGCCCGAAGGCGAGACGGTTGCCCGGCGCCTGCTCGATGTGGCCGGCGCCGGGCAAACGTGTGCAGCATAGAACGGAGGATCAGCATCTCGGTCCTCATCTCCGATTACGCTATTCGCCGTCGCCTGCGCAGGATCACTGTCAGCGCCAGGCCAAGGCCGGTAAGACCGGCCGGTTCCGGTATGGGCGGGGAGCCGGAAGAGGGCACGGGGGTCGGATTTTCGGGCGCGTTTTCGGCCGGCCAAACGTTCCAATCCAACTCGAATCCCCAGCCGTCCCAGTCCCCATCGGACAGGATGCGATCTGTGGCACCTAACCCAAATCCATGCTCATCCACCGGTTCGTGCCATTCGACGCCATCCTCGCTGACCCAGTATGCCCACCAGTTTGGGGCCGTTGCCGTATCGGGATGGCTCAGATCGTCGGACTCATATTCGAAGCCGTCGACCATTGGCCCAAAGTCAAAATGCGTCGCCCTGACGGTCAGGTTCGGATCCGCACCGTAAATGGGATCAACATCAAAATCTTGCGAATCTTCGTTCCAGGTATAGACATCAGTCTGCCCGGCGATTGCTGTGAGCATGTCCCAGCCGGTAGCTTCCCCGTCCCACCTGAATCCCCAGGCGAGAGCTTGAGGGCTCGGCCCTTCGTTCCAGTCGATAACGAGCCCGGCTCGGTTGCTGCCCGTGCCCACCCAGAACTCGATGTCATCCAGCCCGAGGGGCCCGGCCAAGGCCGCCCCGACCCAGCCCAGACACAAAACAAGAGCAATCATTGAAACAAGCTTCCTCGTCATAACGGCATGTACCTCCATCATTCAATTCATCAGGTCGTCGTCAGTATATAACAGCTTCCGTTTCGTCGGTGTCGGCAATTGTCCGTCTGTCGGGCGCTCCTTTCCAATCGCAGGCGATTGCTTGCTGCCCATCCCGGTTGAGCCGCGCGGGCCGGGCGCGAGCCGGCGCGGCGGTCCCCGGACCGGAGGGCGCAAAAAAAGCCCCGTTCCCTGGACGTCAGGAGCGGGGCTTGATTGGAACAGCAATTCAAGTGACCGCCTGTCGCGCCAGGCCGATCCGGAGGTCGCAGGCAGGTCTTCTGGCTTCCGGTTCAATCTCCGCCACGCCTTCCCACCTCCGCCATACGCGGGGGCAGTGGCATCCTGCGGCGTCATCACCGGTCACAGCGGCGCGTCCGCGGCCGATTCCCACGGCCTTCCCTATTCTCCCGAAAAGGGCACCTGCGACACGAAATCAGAATTTTTGAAAGAACAAGCCGCCGGAAAAACTAACGCACCGGCGACAGACGCTAGATTACCCCATCGAGCGGACGGGGTCAAGCAAAAAACGCGAAGAATTTCCCTTTTCCGGCGTCGATTGCACTGCGACATAAACTGTCGGTGCCTCCGTCATTTTCTTCTAAAGTCCGGTGGCCCGACATGTCGATATAGGAAAAGGTGGCCCGTCGGGCTGCCCTGAAGCCCCTGCTTGATCCCATACGGAGGTCCAGAGCGATGAATCGGAACCGTTTGCTAGTCTTCTCCGCCATTATCATCGGCGGCATCC
>PUPC01000021.1 GCA_003553185.1 Planctomycetota bacterium
CCGAACGCCCTGATGGCGACGGTCACCTCTCTGTGCTCCGGGTCCGACACCCACGCGACGCCGTCGCGCACCATCATCAGGCACGGGTGGTCCACCCGCAGCAGTTCTTCGCCGTCTGCCCTCACCGCGCCAGGCACGAAGAATGCCGCCATCAACGTCCCGTCTTCGAACCGGACCGCCTGGACATCGCCGCCGTTCGCCAGCACCTCGACCCCCGGCCGGTCGGCCAGCTCCGCCGCGTCGTCGGGGGTGTCCGCCGGGCCGAGCAGGTGGGCCGAGCCGAGCCCGTCCGGCCTCTCGCCGTGATGCAACAGCGGTCGGAACACCCGGTCGGTCACCGGCTCGTCCGGGTAGCCGCGGTTGATGGTGTGCCAGCTCCCCTCGACCTCGCCGATGTTGAGCTCGATACGGCCCGGCTGGAACAGGACGTACGCCACGCCCCGGTGGTGCAGCCAGTCGACGTCACGGACTGTCCCGCCGGCCTCGGGCACGACGCGTCGCCCGCCGATGCCGAGGGTGACATCGCCGTCGAGCCGCGACTGGTCGAGCGAGGTGAATACGGGGTGTGGGTGGTCCGGTGCTCGGAGGTCGCCCGTCAGATAGACCACCCGGTCGCCGTGGAAGAACCAGGCCTTGCGCGCGGTGAGGGCGTCGCCGAACCGGTAGTCCATCGCCACCAGCCCGCTCTGCCCGTCGCCGGCCCCGCCGACGAAACAGCGGCGGGAGAGGTCGGGCAGGCGAGCGGCGATGGTGATCCCGGGGAACCAGAACCAGTCCCACACCGGCATCAGGTTGTAGTATTCCCGGCCGTCCCGCATGAAGTAGGCGTTCCCGGAATGCATGCGGCGGCCCCTCAGGTTCTCCTGGTTGATCTGCTCGGCGAACAGGGTTCGGCTGGAGACGGTCTTGAGGAACACGCTGAACTGCGGGCGGTGATAGGCGGTGAAATCGCTGCGGGGGAAGTGGCGGAAGCCGACCAGCGGTTCGCCCCGGCCCGCCTCCCGGTCGATGATCGCGTCCATCTCGTCGGCCCGCTCGGGGATCACGTCGCGGAGCAGCCGTAGGTGGCCGGCCAGGTTCTTTCCGCCCAGCGCGTTGCGCCTGCTCGCGGCCCGGCACAGGGTGCCCGGCACGGTGTACTCGCCGCGCCGCATCCAGTCCATTCCCTCGATGATGTAGTCGGCGAGGATGGCGGTCCGATCGTCGGGGAAGGCCCAGGGCGTGTCGCGGAGAAGCCAGGCGAGGCGGCACAGGTCGTGTGCGTAGGAACCGCCGTAGTGGAACTGCTGCAGCCGTCTGTCGTGCTGGTGGAAGCTGAAGTCGGGCTGAATCCCTTCGCCGGTCGTTATCTTGATTTCTGCGGCGGCACGTGCTGCGGTCCGGCGCAGCAGGTCTTCGTTGTCGGCCGCCGCCGCCCGGTGGAGGGCGAGGTCGGCCACCCAGATGAGGTTGGCCCCGGTCATGTCGACGCGGCCGTACTGGCCGACCACTTCCCAGCCGGCGGCCCGGCGTTCGGCCGTCAGTTCCGGGTCGAGCAGGACCAGCACGTCCCGCATCTGCCGAGGCGTCCCGATCCGGTTGTGCCACCAGTTCGGGTTCTGATAGCGTCGCTCGAGCCAGTGATCCAGCGCCCGCCACATGGCATCCCGGACGGCGTCGTCATCTCGTGCCGCGCTCTCCGGGTGCGTCGCCGCCAGGGCCAGCCGCCGGGTCCGCGCCAGGTGTTGTGCGACGCGCCATGCCGACCCCGTGTTGTCGCGGTAATCGATATCCGGCCAGCGGCCGTCTTCGGTCACGGCGGCGGCCAGTTCCCGGGCCGCGTCGGCATCGGGCGGGCGGCGGTCGAGCATCAGTTCGCGAGCCCGCTCGATGATGATGCGAGGACGGTTTTCCGGCATCGGGGTCTCCTCGTTCGCAGCGGCCGCCTCCCCCATCGCGAGGGCGGCGGCGAAAACCACAATCGGGACGCAGCATCTCAGGGCGACATCCATTGGCACCTCCTTGCGGTTCATTGTAAGCCCCTCTTGGATCGCTTCAATCCGACATCGCGCCCTGCAGGCGAGGCCGCCGCGCCGCTTTATTCCTCGAGGGGGACGACCATGAAGTCGACCGGGGCGTAGTCGTCGGTGAGGACGGGGACATCGTCGAGCGGGATGCCCGCGAGGTCGGCGGTGGTGAGCATCTGGCGGGCGTAGTAGGCGACGTCCCGGAGTTCGATCCGCCCGGCCCGCACCTCGCGGTCGGCCCTGCGGACGACCTCCTGCTTCGACAGGCGCCGGTCGGTCGCCCGGCCGGTCACGACGAGCATCACGTTCTGCGTTCGGTCCCGCATCTCCCGCCGGCCGTCCCGGGGGAAGACGTACACGCGGTCGGGGCCGAACACCTCCCGGAACGTCTTGTACTCGGCCCGGAACAGCTTGCTCCTCGGGCCATCCAGGGCGCTGATCACGTTCATCAGGAGCAGGCCGTCGTCGGTGAGCAGGTCGCCGCACTCGGCGATGAACTCGCGGGTGGTGAGGTGGAACGGGATTCGCCCGCCGGCGGTGTAGGCGTCGAGGATGATGAGGTCGTAGCGGTCGTCGGCGTTGTGGACGAACATCCGGCCGTCCCGGACGTGGACCCGGAGTTGTTCGTCTTCGACCAGCCCGAAGAACTCGCGGGCCACCCGCACCACCTCGGGGTCGATCTCCACCGCATCGATGCGGATGCCGCGTTCGGCGTAGTGCTCGCGGAAGATCATCGGGACCACCCCGCCCCCGCCGCCGATGACCAGCACCGTCCGGATGTCCCGGTTCAGCACGAACGGCAGGTGGAGCATCGTGCTGTAGAGGGTCCCCGAGGTGTACGGCTGGTGGAGACGCCGGGCGGCGCTGTCCAGCATCACCGAGCTCTGGGTGTACTGGTCGAACCGGAGGTCGCGGTAGTGGCCCGGCCCGGCCGGCCGGAGCGCCTCCCTCGGGGTGACAGGCCGCCATTCGCCGCCGACGAGCCGGACCTGGTCGGCCCGGAAGGCCTCCGGCCCGAGCACCGTCTGGGTGACGGCGGCGTTCTCGATGACCGCCATGTGGTGGTAGGGCGAATCGCGCCGGGCGATGACCCGGCGGAGCGAATGGTACGGGGGCCGGGCTTGGATGTGCTCGATGAGGTGCCATCGGCCGCCGTCCTCCGCCTCGACGATTCCGACTGACCGCTCGCGGCTGCGGTCGACCAGCGGGAGGATCGGCGGCTTGGGCGCCCGGAACGCGAGCAGGCCGACCGCGACGAGCAGCACGACCGAGACGAGGACGGGCGGCTGCCCGTCGGTCCGCTTCCGCTCATAGATACAGAGAGCGAGGGCCGCCGCCAGAACCGCGGTGAACCCGGCCCACTCGAACAGACCGGTCCGACCGACCGCCGAGATGAGCACGAACGTGGCCAGGAATACCCCGGCGACGTTGCCCAGGGTGGACAGGGCGTAGAACCGGCCGGCGACGCCGCCCACCCCGCCGACACGCCGGGTGCCGAGCCGCACGGCGAACGGGGCGACCATCGCCAACAGCCCGATGGGCACGGCGTACAGGGCAAGCGAGGCGACGAGCGGCCGCAGCACGTTGATCTGCTGGCCCGGCGCCGTCCGCAGCAGTGCGCCGCACAGGGCGGGAGCGATGATGGGGACGACCAGGATGGCGATCCCGGCCGCGACCACGACCGTGGCCAGCGCCCGCATCGTCGGCCACCGGTCCGCAATCCGCCCGCCGAGCCGATAGCCGACCGCCAACGCCACGAGGAACACGGTGATGACGCTGCCCCAGACGAAGACTGTGCTCCCGAAGTAGGGGGCGATCTGGGCGCCGCCGATCACCTGCAAGCTCATCAGCACCATCCCGCAGACGAAGACCAGCGGCCGCAGCCCGGGGACCGCCGCGCCCGCTTCGTCCGGCGCCTTCCGGATATGGGGGTGCGACACCGGCGGCCCGGCCCGGGCGATGTTCCGCTGCAGGTACATGCAGGCCAGCCCGACCAGGCCGAGCGTGAGCCCGCACCCGATGAGGATGGCCCGGTTCCCGAACAGGACGCCCAGCACGAACGTGGCGATCAGCGTCCCCACCACGCTGCCCACCGCGTTCAGGGCGTACAGCCGACCGACCACGCGGCCCACGGAGGCCAGCGCGGTCGACGCCACCCGGATGGCGATGGGGGTAATCATCCCCAGCAGCATGCTGGGCAGGAAGAAGAGGATGGCGATGGCGAGGAGCGGGCGGAACCGGTTCACCACCACCCCGGCGTCGACTCGGAGCAGCAGCCCGCAGACCGCCGGCCCGATCAACGGGGAGATCATCACCAGCAGCCCGGCCCCGACGGCGAGCAGCGAGAGGAGCCGGACATCGGGCCGGACGTCGGCCACCCGGCCGCCGAGGACGTAGCCCAAGCTCAGAGCCCCCATAAACACGACCAGCACGCTGCCCCACACGTACACCGTGCTCCCGAAGTACGGGGCGACGGTCATCGCTCCGATGATCTCGAAGCACATCAGGCAGGCACCGGCGGCGAACACGATCAACGACAGGCCGAACGGCGAATGGGTCGGCCGGTCCGTCTCTCCCGACATAGCATACCCCTCGTAAGGCCGGACGAAAGAACTGTCGAATATGCCCAGAGATAGAATGATAACGGTCCGAGGCGACGACCGCAACTTTTAGCCGGATTTGATTTCTGGCCGGCTCGAGAGTCCGACCGGTCGGGCTCAGGCCCCGCCCCGGATGTGCTCGCCTTCGAGCACCTGGAAGAAGTGGTCGCGGTGTGTCATGGCTCGGAGTCCTCACCGTCCTCCGCCACCAGCCCCTCATCGGTCATCCGGAACCCGATATAAGGGTGCTCGTAGGCGGGGATTCTGCCCATCGAAACGCGGATGGTCAGGTCGTCGGGGAAGAGCATCGCCGAGTGGAGGTTGTTGGCCATCGGGACGCCCCGTTCTCCGGCGAAATTCATCGACCGGTCGATCTCGCCGTGATGTTCGCGGATGAGCTTCTCGAGCTTGCCGTATCGCGTGAAGGTCCAGGTATCGTCGAACGGCTCCGCCCCGCCGAGCTTGCGGAAGCTGTTTGCGGCGAGGATGTATCCGTCGCGGGCACGACGCACGGCGACATCCTCGTGGTCGAACTCGACGATGGCGGCGGCGGGCGTTCGTGCGTCGGCGATCAGCATGTTCGTCCCGCAGGCCCGCGGCCCGCGCCGCACGATCTCGATGCCCTGCTCGACGTCGGCCGCGAACTGGGCGACCTTGCGGAGCATGAAACAGGTCGAGATGCCCCGGACCGATTCGGTCCCCCCGAACGCCGAGTTGTTGGCAGTGACCAGCCCCCGGTCGTTCATCAGCGTCCAGCCGTTGATGATGCCGGCCCAGGTGACGGTGACGAACGGGTGGCCCTCGTCGGGGGTGACGTGCATCAGGATCGCCCCGTATTCGCCGACCCCGGCGTCGTAGAAGTCCATGTTGCGCCCGGCGATCAGCTCGCCGGTCTTCGTCGCCGGGCCGAACACCGCGTACGCGGTACACCGCATGTCGCCGTCGGTCGCCGACCAGGCCGGCCGCAGGCCGCGGTCCACGTCGCCGAAGAGCTGCATGGCGACGCAGTCCCAGTAGTCGATGCCCGCGGCGTCGGCCAGCGCCCGGAGCTCCCGCCGGAAGGCCTCCGGCTGGTGCTTCTCCATCTCCTTCGTGCCTTCGATCAGGCGGTCGTAGGCCTCGCCGGGGTAGCTGTCGTGGATGAGTGCCCGGCAGGCCTTCCGAATCTGGTCGCGGAGCAGCCGCCCGTGCTGCTCGCCCATCTGTTCGGGGGTGCCCTCGACGTGGAGCACGAGGTAGCCGTTGATGCGGTCGATCCGCCCGCCCTCATTCTGCCCGGCAGTCGGTTCCGGCCGGGGCGCGTCCGACGGGGCCGCCGAGGTGTCGGAGTGGGCGGCTTCCCGCTGCGTATGGCGGCGGCTCGCACCGAACAGGACCGCGAGGCCCGCGACCGCGAGCAGGAGCAGCAGGAGGGTGCGGATGTTCGCCCGCCGGTTCATCGCTCCAGGACCTCTCGGGGCATGCCGATATCGATGACGGTCAGGTCGCCGACCATGTCCGGCCCGCTGCCGCGGGTGAACCCGACCTTGGGCAAGGCGAAGGTCGCGGTCCGGTCCGCCCGGACGCAGGCGCCGAAGACCTCGCCGGTGTTCGTGTCGAGCCCGGACGGGATGTCGATGGCGAGTTTGGGTGCGGGTGCGTCGTTGATCGCCCGGATCGCGGCATCGTAGGGCGGTCGGACCGCCCCCGAGAGCCCGGTCCCGAAGATGGCATCGACCACCAGTTCCGCGCCCGACAGGTCGAGTTCGTCCGGCGGTGTTCGGCGGATGTCGAGGCCCATGTGCTCGATGATGGTCAGGTTCGTCCGGGCGTCGCCCCTGACCTTCTCCCGGTCGCTGAGCAGGTGGACGACGACCTCGACGCCGTGATTGTGCAGGTGCCTGGCGACGACATATCCGTCGCCGCCGTTGTTCCCGCTGCCGCAGACGATGGCGGCTGGGCCGGCCGACTCGCCCAGCATCTCGAGTGCGCAGGCGGCCGCGCCCCGCCCGGCGTTCTCCATCAGGACCACGCCCGGCACGCCGTAGTCCTCGATCGCCGTGCGGTCGGCCTCCTGCATCTCCTCTCTCGTCACGTGTCTCACGGCTCTCCTCACGTGTAATGGAAGTGTGCGCTGGCCCGGCAGTCTGTGTCGGGGATCAACCGGACCCAGTGGGCGCTGAAGCCCCGGGGGAACTCGTGGTGGACATACCCGCCGCCGGGCAGGTCGAACCGCCGGTAGGTGTGCCAGTCGCCACAGCCGAGGAAATCGACCTCGAGGTTGAAGGCGACCGGCTGTTCCGACTCGTTCGCCAGGTGCAGCGTCTTGTTGTCGAACCCGGTCATCAGGTAGGGGTCCGACGGCTCGCCGGCGGCGACCTCGTCCTTCCACCACGGCCCGCCCCAGCCCTGCGGCTTGCCGAACTGCCACAGGTCGTCGGTCTTGCCGAACCACAGGTTCGACTGCGGCTCGCCGGTGAGGGGGTTCGCCTTACCCGAGGGGCTGGCGTTGTCGGGGCCGAGGACGAGCATCCCCCGCCAGGTCGCGAAATCGCCGAGCACCCACAGGTGCTGCGAGATCGGGCGGATGCCCCACACCCGGTTGCCGTAGGCCCAGGTGAAGAGCTCGTAGAACGCGCCGTGGCAGTCCATGAGGAACCGCTCGTGCTCGGTCTCGCGGATGCGGGGCCATTCGGTCGCCCACATGTGGTCGAACGTGTGGCTCGCCTTGGGGAGCCGGTACCGCCGCCAGCAGCCGTCCGCTTCGGTGAACACCTGGAGGATGGCCGACGCCCGGTCCCAACCGGTGGCGAAGATGGTCCCGCCGAACCCGATCCGGCCGGTCACCTCGGTGAACGGCTTCCGCTCGATGATCGTCCACGAGTCGCCGTCCCATTCCGCCAGCCGCCCGGCCGCCACCTCGCCCGCGTAGTCCGGCGAGGCGTAGCTGTTATTGGTGACGACCACGCGGCCGTAGTCGCAGTGCCCGGCCTTGAAGTGGGGGATGTTGTACCCGGTCGTCTCGCGGGAGGGGATGCCGAGGGTCTCGACCAGGTCGTACAACTGGGTGAGTTCGAGCGAGTGGACGTCCAGCTCGTAGAACTCGCCCTCCATCCCCAGCACGTGGACCTTGTTCTCGGGGTCGGTCAGGTGCCGCAGTGTCGAGCAGACGCGGACCTCGAGCAGGTCGTCGATCGTTCGGACGTTGCGGTCGGGGTCGATGACCCACGGCCCGATGAAGAGCTGGTTCGACTCGAAGTGGACGAACCGGTTGGTGTACGTCCCGACGTAGCTCTCCGGCCGTTGGGTGATATTCAGGTCGGCGTCGATCTCGTACAGCCCGGTGCCCACGCCGGTCCGGGACTTGTGCGACACGTAGGTGGCGACCCACAGCCGGTCGGCCCAGGGCATCAGTGCCCCGACGCCGCACTCGGTCCGCGGCGGGCCGAGCCCGGCGTTCAGTGAGAGATGCGGGAATATCCCGTTGATGTCGCGGCGTTGTCCGTCATTGCCCATTGGATTCCTCCTTGCAGTTGACGGCCATTTTACGGATTGCCGCCGGGCGGTACAACCGGACGGATACGGCAGCCCTGGAAAAACCAACTGGACAACACGGCCGAGACGGCAAAAAAACGCCCCCGCCGGTCGGGCGGGGGCGGGTTTCGTTGTACATCAGCTAGAGTGTTTCTGGCCCGGGCACGTTGCCGCAGCAAAGGCGACCTCATATCCGAACCAAAGTCCGGCCGGAGCCGGGGCTATTCACCCTCTTCAACTAGACTTGCCTGGACGAACTCCGGCCTGATTTTCCACATCGCCCCGGTCAGCGGATCGACCACGAACCAGCCAAGGACCAGGGTCGGGTCGATAAGATTCCCGATGAGATACGGAAGGGAATTGATGGAGCCGGCAACCTGCGTCTCGTAGGGCCGATACCCTTCTTTGGTAATCCTGACATTATACACGGGCTTCTTGAAATAGCCCACGTCCCGGTCCAGGGAGACGGTGGCGGGGGGCCTTTGCGTAGTCACCACCCGGCCGAACCGGTCCCGGACCTCCACGGTCGCACCCTGGGGGTCCGAATCGATCCCGACTACTCCCGGGCCGCCATCGACGATGGTGGCGCAGCCGGTCAGCGTAGCCACGAACAGCCCGAAACACAATACCCCAAACAGCCGGGCCGACAGCCCGACGACACGACTTTTGCCTGCCATACGCACTCCTTCCTAGAAGAAAACAACAAACCCGGACAGCAGGGAAAGGTTAGCACCCCCCCGAACGGTTGTCAAGTATTTTTTGCAGGGCCGTTGTAAAAAATGACACGACATTATTCCTTAAGCGGCGACGTGCTCTGTTCTGCCGGACGGTTCGATATGAAAGCTTTCCTGAGGGGCATGTGGGTAAGCGGGCCTGCTGGGGCGATCAGCGTTTTTGGATTTTGTCGATGCCGTATTCGTTGATCTTGCGGTGCAGGGTGCGGAGCGAGATGCCGAGGATTTCGGCGGCCCGCTTGCGGCTGCCGCCGACCGACGCGAGCGTCTCCCGGATGGCCTTCTCCTCGATCTGTCGCATCGACAAGCCGATGGGGAACCCGGTCTCGTCGCTGGCGACCGTGGTCTCCCGCAGCTCGGCGGGCAGCAGGTCGGGCGTCAATGTCGGCCCGTTGCACATCACGACCATGCTCTCGATGCAGTTCTGGAGCTCGCGGACGTTGCCGGGCCAGGGGTAGGTGGTGAGGATGTTCATCGTCTCGGCGGCGATGCCCTTGATGTTCTTGTCGTTCTTCTCCGCGTATTCCTTGACGAAGTGGGTGGCGAGCAGCGGGATGTCCTCCCGCCGGTCGCGGAGCGGGGGGACGTGGATGGGGACGACCCGGAGGCGGTAGTAGAGGTCTTCCCGGAACCGGCCGGACTCGACCAGTTCGCCCAGGTCGGCGTTGGTGGCGGCGATGAGGCGGACGTCCACGTGGATGGTCTCGGTCCCGCCGACCCGCTCGAACTCGTAGTTCTGGAGCACGCGCAGCAGTTTGACCTGGGTGCCCGGCGACAGCTCGCCGATCTCGTCGAGGAAGATCGACCCGCCGTCGGCCAGCTCGAACCGCCCCTTCCGGCGGTTGACCGCGCCGGTGAACGAGCCGCGCTCGTGGCCGAACAGCTCGCTCTCCAGCAGCGTCTCGGGCAGCGCGGCGCAGTTGACCTTGATGAACGGGCCTTCGCCGCGCGGCGAGTTGGCGTGGATCGCGTTGGCGACCAGCTCTTTGCCCGTCCCGCTCTCGCCCTCGATGAGGACCACGGTGTCGGTGTCCGCCACCTGGCGAATCTGGTCGAACAGTTCGTGCATCACCGGGCTCCGCCCGATGATATTCGAGAAGTCGTA
>PUPC01000073.1 GCA_003553185.1 Planctomycetota bacterium
GAGATGCTCGGCTGATGGACATCGTCACCCTGGCCAAGTTCGTGCCGGACATCGAGCGCATCCCGCCCGACGCGTGGGACCGCGAGCGGGGGACGCTGATCCGGTCGCGGCTCGACATGGCATTCAACCCGCTCGACCGGGTCGCCCTGCGGATGGCGTTCGACGTGCGTCGGGCCCGGCCGGGCACCCGGATTGTGGCCCTGTCGATGGGGCCGCCCGGGGCGATTACCATGCTTCGCGAAGCGATCGCCTACGGGGCCGACGGCGCCGTGCTGCTCACCGACCGACGGTTCGCGGGGGCCGACACCATCGCCACGGCATACACTCTGTCGCGGGCGGTCCGGCAAATGGTGGACGCCGGGATCATCGGCGAGGATTATGCCGTGTTCTCGGGGATGCAATCCCCGGACGGCGACACCGCCCAGGTCCCCGCCCAGGTGGCCTCGCTGCTCGACGCACCGCTCTATCCCTACGTGCGCGGCGTGGCCGCCGACGATGACCAGCTCGAACTCACCTGTCTGAACTCCGTCGGATTCCAGCGGGTACTCACCGGGCGGCGTCCGTTCGTCGCGACCGCCACCCAGCTCTACCCCGACCTGCCGTTCTACGTCTCCCTCTACGACATGCAGCGGGCGAACGACACACAGGTCGTCGTCTGGGGGCGGGACGATGTGGAGCTCGACGACCGGCGGATCGGGCTGGACGGCTCGCGGACTCGCGTGGTCGAGATCTTCGAGCCCGAACGCAAACATCAGACCGCCGATCCAATCGAGGCGGACGACGACTCGTTCCCCCGGCGGGCCCGGGACCTGCTGGAGGAATGGCGGTCGGCGTTCGGGCGGGCCGAAGCCCCAGAATCGGCGGAGGCGCAATCGGCGGCCGCCCACGAGCCGGCCGAGAGCTATTACCGGGGCGACTGTGCGGCACTGTGCGAGCCGGCAGAGGGCCGACTGGCGGCGGTCTCGCGCGAGATGATAGCGGCCTGCGCCCGGATGGCGGACGTGCTCGGCGTCGAGCCGTTGGCGATCGTCCCCGGCCGCCCGTCGCAGGCCATCGCCGACGAGCTGGCGGCCTGTGGTGCGAGGCGCGCCTGGTTTGTGCCCGAGCTTGCCGAAGAGACCTTCCGCGTCCGAGACCGGGCGCTGGCCCTGGCCGAACTTGTTCGGGAGCTCCGTCCCCAGATCGTGATCGCGCCGGCCACCCTCACCGGTCGCGTGCTCGCCCCGTATGTATCGGCCCGGCTCGACTGCGGGCTGACCGCCGACTGCTCGGCCCTGCGTGTGGCCGATTTCGAGCGGCGGGGCGACGTGTTCCCGAACGTGCTGTTCCAGACTCGCCCGGCCCTCGGCGGGAACATCATGGCCACCATCGTATCCATCTACGACGACCCGGCCTCCCGTCGTCCCCAGATGGCGACCGTCCGGCCGGGCGCGCTGTCCGGGGAGGCCTCCCCCGCGTCCGAGTGCGAGGTCTCGACATTCCATTCGTCGGAACGCGGCGGGGGTTGGGGCGACCGGATCGAGCTCGAGCCGCGCCCCGAGGGCGAGACCGCGGTGGACCTCAAGGATTACGAGGTGCTGGTCAGCGTTGGGATGGGTGTCGGCGACCGGGCGACCATCAGCGACGTGGTCGAGCCCTTCCGATCGGCCCTCGAAGAGTGGCTCGGCGTGCCCGTCGGGCTGGGCTGCTCCCGGGCGGTCGTCGACGCCGGCGTGCTGCCGCACGCCCACCAGGTGGGGCAGACCGGGGTGGTGGTGAAGCCCGCGTTCTATTTCGCACTAGGGATCAGCGGGGCGATCCAGCACAAGATCGGGATGGAGAACGCCCGGGTGATCGTGGCGATCAACCGCGACCCCGATGCCCCGATAGCCGGATTCGCCGACCACTTCATCGCCGGAGAGGTCGAGCAGGTCCTGCCCGTGTTGACCGATATCATCCGGGCGGAATCGGCCGGATGATCGGACGCGGAGTCAGGCGACCTCGGAATCCGGGTCGGACGCCTCGACCAGAGCTTCGAACAGGGCGAGGTGTTCGGCGTGGCCGGGGACGAGCCGTTCCGGATGCCACTGGACGCACACACAAAATATATCGCCCCGCATCTCGATGGCTTCCACAACGCCGTCCGGGCTGCGGGCGGTGATCCGCAGTCCCACCCCCAGCGTCTTGACCGCCTGGTGATGGCTGGAGTTCACCGTCAGGCGGTCCCGGCCGACGATCCGATGGAGGCGGGTGTTCGATTCGATGACGACCTCGTGCTCGGTCGGCCTGCCGTTATGCCGGTGCGGCAGCGTCTCGCCCACTTCGTCGGGCAGGTGCGTGATGAGCTTCCCGCCGCAGCAGACGTTTACCAGTTGCAGCCCTCCGCAGATGGCGAGCAGCGGGATGTCCCGTCGGATGGCCGCCCTTGCCAGCTCGAGGCCGTACACCTGCCGGTCCGGATGCATTGGCTTGACCCTGTCGTGGTCTGGAGCTCCGTAGAGCCGGGGGGCGAGGTCGGGACCGCCGCTCAGCAGGAGGCCGTCAACCAGGTCGAGCTGTTCATCGACCAGCCGGGGGTCCTCGATGATGGGCAGCAGTATCGGGACACCGCCAGCCAGTTCGATCGCGTCGGAGTACTCACGGCGCAGCACGTGTTGCGGATATTCCTCCCCGTGCCGCTCGCGCATCTTGAGGTTGCAGTCGATTCCGATTGCCGGTCTGGTCATTGCCTTCGCAGCATCCTGCCGGGGAGAGAGCCATTATGGACATCATTCTCGATCACCGGCCGCCCATTGACGATGACCGCCCGGAAGCCGACCGAGGTCTGGTGCGGCTCTGCGAACGTGGCCCGATCGATAACGGCCGCCGGATCGAACACGGTGATGTCGGCACAGGCGCCTTCCCGGAGCACCCCGCGGTCGGCCAGGCCCAGGCGCTCGGCGGGGAGCGATGTGATTCGGCGGACCGCCTCGGGCAGCGACAGCACGCCCTCCTCGCGCACATAGCGCCCGAGCAGCCGGGCGTATGTGCCGTATGCCCGAGGATGGGGCCGGGTCTTGAGTTCGTCGCCGCGGGGGATTCGTATGCGGGCGTCGCTGGCGACAGCGACGAACGGCCAGGTCAGTATCCGACGGAGGTTCGTCTCGTCCATAGAGAAGAAGACCGCCGACGGCTTGCCCCGGTTGGCGGCGAGCAGGTTCATCACGGTATCGACCGGCCGCTCGTCGCGCATCTCGGCGATCTGCCGGAGCGACTTGCCGTTGTACGTGACATCCTCGCCCTCGGGAACGGTGGAGATGACGATGTTCTCCCAGTAGTCCGGCTCGGGGTGGCGATTGAGAATGTCCTCTTCCACGCGGGCTCGGACGTTGGGGTTCCGGAGCCGTTCCATCCGGTCTTCCGGCGAACCGTCGTGGACCCAACTGGGTACGATGGTGCCGATGTCCGTCGACGAGGCGATGTAGGTGTACCGGTCGCAGGCGAGATCGATCCCGTCGTCGATCATCCGGTGCAGTTGGTCGTCGAGCCAGTCGATCTTGTCCCAGTTCCGGCGGCCCGAGAGTTTCACGTGCGATATCTGCAGGCGTACGCCCGTCTCTCGGGCGGCGTACTCCGCCTCGCCGATCGCCTTCTCGATCTCGTTGCCCTCGCTCCGCAGGTGCGTGGAGTAGAGTGCGTCCGCTTCGGCCGCCACCCCGACGATCTCGGCGATCTCTTCCTTCGAGGCATAGCAGCCGGGGGTGTAGATCAGGCCGGTGGACACGCCGAACGCGCCCTCTTCCAGGCAGCGTTCGACCGCCCGACGCATGGCCCGGATGTCCTCCGGTTTTGCCAGGACCGACGTGCGGCCCAGGACATAGCGCCGGATGGCCCCCTGGCCGACCAGAGAGGCGTGGTTCATGCTGGAGCCCGCGTTGTCGACCGCGTCGAAAAACTCGGATGCCGAGGCATAGCCGCCGTTGCCATTGTCCTCGGCCCTGACGGGGAACGGCGACGAGCCGCAGTTGCCGACGACCTCGGAGGTCACACCGTCGTGCACCTTGCTGTCGGCCGTCGGAAGGGAAGGAATCCGTTGGCCGCCGTGGGCGTGCAGGTCGATGAACCCGGGTGCGATGACCGCGCCGGATGCGTCGATGACCTCGTCGGCATCCCGTTCGATCGAGTCTGCGATTCCGGCGATCCGATCGCCGTCGATCCACACATCGCCCGACCGCTCCGGGCCGCCGGTTCCGTCGAGAATCCGTCCGTTCTTGAGCAGCAATGAGGGCACCCTGAGACCTCCTGTTCCTCGGCAGCGGGTCGCCGGGCTAGTTTTTCCTGAGCACGATGAGCTTGATCTTATCCGAATCGATGACGGCTTCAGCGTCGGCGAAGCGATGCCTGCCCCGCCACACCAGCGCCGGCTTGTGCTCGACCACACCCTCCAGTTCCTCGCCTTCCCGGTCGGTGAGCTTCAGGCGCAGCGTCCGGCCCTCGTCTTCGACGGCCAGAAACTCGATCCGGGCCAAGTTCCTGATGGGCACGCGGAGGGTGAGCTCGCCCACCTTCACCGGCAGCCGGTCCAGAACGTTGAATGTGGTCCCGAGCAGGCCGCTTTGCTCGGAGCCGACCTCCAGCGTCTTCAGCGTGAGCGTCTCACCGTCCTTGAGTTCGACGGTCACGGGGTCGGCCTCATCGCCGGCGACAGCGGTGGCCGACGGGGCGATCAGAAGGCAGACGGCTGCAAGAAGTGCGATTGTCGTTCTCAAGGTAACCTCCATTTCTCAGAGTCCAAAGTATCGAGCCAGATGCATCATTAGAACAATTGCCCCCGCTTCAGGTCAAGCATGTTCCGCCTGACCGAGCAGAATATCGGGGCGGGCACCGGTAATCAAGGCGGACTGGACACGCCCGACTATCTCGGCCGGGCCCTCGAACCGGACACGGAGATAGCGGGGGCAATAGCCCGAAAGGGCTCCGGTTCGATCACAGCGGGACTCGACCAGGACCGGCACCGTGCGGCCGACGAACCGCCGTTTGTAGTCGAGGGCCAGTTGGTCGGCCAGTTCTTCCAGTTGGGCCTTGCGGTCGCTGACATCGGCGTCGTGGACCTTGTCGGGCAGCTTCGAGGCGGCGGTGCCGGGCCGATCGCTGTAAGGAAAGACGTGGATGCGAGCGAACTTCGCCTGCTCGCAGACGGCCAACGTCCGGGCGAAGTTGGCCGTCGTCTCGCCGGGGAACCCGACCATCACGTCGGTGCTCACCGCCGGGCGGTCCAGCTCTCCGCGAAGGCGGTCCAGCAGGACGAGGTATTCGGCGGCGGTATAGGGCCGGTTCATCTGCCCGAGGACGCGGTCGCTCCCGCTCTGCAGGGGGACGTGAAAATGCGGGCATAAACGGTCCGAGCGGGCACAGAGCGAGATCAGTTCGCCCGTGACCTCGCCCGGCTCGATGGAACTGAGCCGCAGGCGCTCGATCGGCGTATCGTCCAGCAGACGATTGGCCAGGCCGGCCAGGCCGACCCCGGCGTCCGGGTCTTCGTACCGCCCCAGATGGATGCCGGTGAGCACGATTTCGTGGAATCGCCCGGCCAGGCGGGCGACCTCGGCGATCACCTCGCCGCTCGGCCGGCTGCGCTCGCGGCCGCGGACGGACGGCACGATGCAGTAGGTACAGCCGGCGGAGCAGCCGTCCTGGGCCTTGACGAAGGCGCGGGTGTGGCCGGAGAAGTCCGAGATGCCCCGGCCGAACGGGCGGGCCTCGGCGGGCGGATGGCCGTGTTCTCCGTCGAGAGCTTGGGCGATGAACGGCTTGGCGTCGTTGCCCAGCACCCGCCACACACCGGGCAGCCCGTCGCAGAAGCCGCGGTCCCGCTCGACCCCGCATCCGGTGGCCGCGATCCGGCAGCCCGGATGCTCGCGTGCCGCCCGGCGGATGGCCCGCCGCGCCTTGGCGTCGGCCCGGTGCGTCACCGTACACGTATTCACGATCACCACGTCCGGCTCGTCGGGCCGCTCGGCCCATCCTGCGGCGATCAGTTCTTCCCGCATCATCTCGCTTTCGTACTGATTGACCTTGCACCCGGCGGTGATGATGGAAAACGAGCGGCTTGTGGGGCGACCGTTGTGCAACTTTTTTGTCCCCGAAATCATTTTCGAACGTATATCTGGTTGAAGCGTCTATTCGGGCGAAGATTATATCGTCCCTTGAGTGTTGACAAAAGGCGGCTCGCCTTGACGCCGCGGGCGGTTTTCTTTGTAATGAATCTTTGTACTGGGTCAAGAGCCGGCCTCTCCGCCTTTGACAGCGGCAGACAGATAGAGCACCCGGAACAAAAGCAGTGCGTTTCGGCCGATGCCTGATGGTAGTCCAGCAGGCCGGTTTCATTTTGGTTGGCAGACCAGGGGGAGCATTGATGCGACGAGGGCGACGCGTTTCGTTCAGTATGTCCATTATGTTGGTTGGCGGTCTCCTGTTATTGGCAGCGTCATCTTTCACGGTCATCGGCTGCGGGCCGAGCGAGCCGGCGCTGCACTGTTACGTCGGCGGTACGATGCGCCCGGCGGTGGCCCGCCTGAGCGAGATTTATGAGGAGCGGACCGGGCAGAGGATCGACATCGATTACGCCGGGTCCGGCCAGCTTTTCGAATCAATGAAATTGACCGAGCGAGGCGACCTGTACGTCGCCCACGACCCCTACTACCAGGCCGTGATGCTGGAGGAGATCGGGGTGCAGGGCTGGCTGGTCGCGGTACTCGAGCCGGTGATCGTCGTCCAGAAAGGCAACCCGAAGGAAATCACGGGCTTCCGCGACCTGGCACGGGAAGACGTGAGCTTGGTCCTTCCTCATGCCGTCTATTCGACCACCGGCTGGATCGTCGACGCCATGGCCGAGAAGGCCGGAATAACCGAGCAAATCGAGGCGAACGTGTCCACCCGAACACGGGGCGGTACACAGGCCGCCGAGCAGATTCAACTGGGCACGGCCGACGCGGCCATCGTCTGGAACGCGGTGCATCACGCCCGGAAGGACCATCTCGACCGGGTGGACATCGAGTCGGAACTCCGGGAAGTGGATTCGATCACCGTGGCCACGTTCGGCGAGTGTGACCTCCAGAACACCAGGGTGACCGTGAAAACACTCAAGTACTCCGAACAACTCGAGGCGGCAACGGCGTTCGCCGAGTTCCTCGCCTCCGAGGAAGCCGCGGAAATATGGGAAGAGTACGGGTTCCTCCCGCCCGGAGGTGTCCAACTGCCCGCCGTCGAACGACCAAACCGATAGGAGAAAAATGCATCATCGAACCAAGCTGTGGATGAGCGGACTGGCCTTCCTGCTGATTACGGGAATGCTCGCCCTGACAACGACCGGCTGCGGCCCGGCCGAGGACAAGGTATTTGTCTGGTGCGCGGCAGGGATGCGGCCGCCCATCAAAGAGCTGGCCGAGGAATTCGAGGAAACGCACGGCATCCCCATCGAGCTGGACTATCGCGGTTCGGAAACGCTGCTCAGCCAGATCGAGCTGCACCAGCGTGGCGACGTGTACATCGCCGGCGACGCCGACTACATCGACATGGCCGATGAACGGGGATTCGTCAGCACCCGCCGGGCGCTCTGTTATTTCGTCCCCGTCATCCTGGTCCAGACGGGCAACCCGAGGGAAATCACCGGCTTCGATGACCTGCTCCAACCGGGGATGAAGCTGGGGCAGGGGAACCCCGAGGCGGCAGCGGTCGGGCGGCTCACCATGAAGCTTTTGGAACGCAACGAAGTGGACGCCGAGACGTGGGAAGGCAACGTCTCGTATGTCACGACGACGGTCCACGAGCTCGCCACGCACGTACAGCTCCAGAATCTCGATGCGGCCATCGTGTGGGACAGCGTCGCCCGGCAATACGAGGACTATTCCGACATCGTCGAGATTCCCCCCGATCGGAACATTATCCCGATCGTCGAGGGCGCGGTGCTGACCTTCAGCAGCATGCCCGATGAGGCCCAGGCGTTCCTCGACTTCCTGGCCTCCGACCGGGGCAAGGAAATCCTGGCGAAACACGGATATACAGTGGAGGACCCGAGGTAACGTCCGTCCGGCCCCTTCTATGAGACGACACAAACGAACCTGGTTCGAGCACGGCACGATCGCCGTTCTGCTCATCTTCACCGGCTGCATCGTCGCCCTGTTCGTCGCCACGGTCTCCTACATCGACGCCGAGCCGATGCGCGAGGCGCTGACCAGCCACTCGGTGCGCCACGCCCTGTTCCTGTCCGTCGTCTGCTCCGTCATCTCGACCCTGCTCTCAATCCTGGTCGCCGTCCCCTCCGGCTATGCTCTCAGCCGCCAGCGGCTGCGGGGCGCGATGGTTTATGACATCCTGGTCGATGCCCTCATCGTGCTCCCCGTCCTGGTCATCGGGATGAGCATCCTGGTGTTCTTCCACCAGACGCGGGCACTGCCCGGTGTCGGCGGGTTCTTCCTGTGGCTGGGCAACCTGTTCATCCATCGTGTGCCCGGCATCGTGCTGGCCATGTTCTTCTGCTCGGCCTCGTTCGCCGTGCGGGTGATGAAGGCGACGTTCGACGAGATGGACCCGCGGACCGAGCACGTCGCGATGACCCTCGGCTGCACTCGATGGGGCGCGTTCTGGCGGGTCGTACTGCCCCAGGCCCGGCACGGGCTCATCGCCGCCGCCGTGCTCAGTTGGGCCCGCGCGGTCGGCGTGTACGGCCCGATTATGATCGTCGCCGGGGCCGTCGAGGGCAAGACCTACGTGCTCCCGTCGCACATCTTCGTCGATATCACCGTCGGCCGGCTCAAGGCGGCCCTGGCGATATCGCTCATCATGATCGCGATGGCGTTCATGGTCCTGCTCCTGCTCAAGACGTTCTCCAAGTCCTCGCTGTTCGGGGCGGGAGGGGCCGAATGATCCACGCCAGGGACATCCGGTTCGAGATCGGCGACTTCCGCCTGAACGCTTCCCTCGAGGTGGGCGACTCCGAGTACTTCGTCCTGCTGGGGTCCACCGGCTCGGGCAAAACGCTGTTCCTCGAGTCGATCTGCGGCCTCCACCTGACCGAGGGCCGCATCCTGCTCGACGGGGTCGATGTGACCGACGTCGAGCCGGGCAGGCGGGGCATCGGGTACGTGCCCCAGGACGGGGCGCTGTTCTACCACCTCGATGTTCGCCACAACATCGGGTTCGGCCTGCGGGTCCGCGGTACGGGGAACTCGACACGGGAGGAGGCAATCCGGCGGCTGGCCAAGATGCTCCAGATCGAGAAGCTGCTCGACCGCCGAATCCCCGGGCTGTCCGGCGGCGAGCGCCAGCGGGTCGCCCTGGCCCGCGCACTCGCCTGCGAGCCGTCCGTCCTCCTGCTCGACGAGCCGGTCAGCGCCCTCGACGAGTTCACCCGCGACGCCGTGTGCCGCGAGCTGGTCCGGCTCCAGCGGGCGACGGGGGTCTCGGTCATCCACGTCTGCCACTCGTTCGCTGAGGCCCGGCTGGTCGGCGACCGCATCGGGGTGATCGACCAGGGCGAGATGGCCCAGGTCGGCACGCCCGACGAGCTGGAGCAGTTCCCCGCTAACGCATACGTGGCGAACCTCCTCCGGCTGGAAAACGTCTTCGTCGGCTCGGCCCGGCCGGGCAACGGCGGGGCACAGATCGAGGTCGATGGCGTCACACTTCGGGGGCCGGCGGCCGACGGGCGAGTCGAGTTCGTCGTCCGGCCCTGGGAGATTCGTGTCGATAACGGGACGGGGGGCGCGACGAACGAGGTGAGCGGCCGGATCGTCGAATACCACCTCGCCGGCCCGCTCGCCCGGGTGAGGATCGACCGCCCCATCCCGCTCGTCGCCACCATCGCACGCGAGCACGCCGAGTCGAAAGACCTCGCCGAGGGGAAGACCGCCACACTCCTCTTCGAGCCCGAGGCCATCCACCTGCTCCAACCCCGAAC
>PUPC01000298.1 GCA_003553185.1 Planctomycetota bacterium
CGCCTTCGCCCTATGCCCTGCGGGCGCGCCTGCTCGAACAGGTCATCGCTCAGCAACCGACTGGCCGGGCGATCATTCGATGGCAGTTCCCCGAAACGGACGACGAACAGACACCGCCTGAGCCAGCCCGCTGACCCGGCTGGTCCGCCCTCCCCTTCTGTTCCATACCTCTTCCATATCGATTGGTATTCTACGCAAAGCGTCTCCCCCGGACCGTAATCGGCTCCCGTGCAGGTGATCAGGAAATGCCGAGCGAAGCCGCTGCAGCGAGCACCTGCTCAGGGGTGATCTGATCCATGCAGGCGTGGTCGTCCGGGCATACACGACGCTGGCATGGGCCGCAGGGCACGTCCGCCTGGAGCAGGGCCGTCCGGTCGAGGTTCACGTCGATATACCGGCGGCTGGTCGGGCCGAGGATCGCCACGTTGGGGATGTCATAGGCGACGGCATAATGGCGGGGGCCGGTGTCATTCGAGATGACCAACTCGGCCCGCTCGATCATCGGCTTGAGCACCTTCAGATCGATGGTCTTCGGAGGGGGGACGATGACGCCTCTGCGCGATGCGGCGGCCAGGGCGTCGCCGATCGCGCCCTCACCCGGCCCCACGTGAGCGATGACTCTCATCCCGTATCGCTCGATGAGTCCGTCGCCCACCCGGGCGAACTTCGCGGCCCCCCACTGCTTGGCCGGGCCGAACGAGGCGCCGGGGATGAGGACGGCAAGCCGGTCACCGGGGGCGACGCCCGCCGATTCGAGGACCGACGCGGCGTTCGCTCGGTCCTCGTCGGATGCAAACAGTTCCTCCGCCCGGGACAGGTCCTCGCAGCCCACCGCCCAGCACAGCCGCAGGTAGCGGTCGACCATGTTGATCGGAACCACCTTCCCGTTCTCGCGGGGGCGGGGCAGCCGGACGGTCAGGAGCGGCGACCGCCATTGGCCGACATATCCGACGCGGTGCCCAGCCCGTGCCCGCCAGGCGATGAGTGCGGCGTGAAACGAGTTGGGCAGGATGACCGCCAGGTCGAAGTTTGATCGCCGTAGCAGCCGGCCGAGCTGCCGGCCGTTGCCGGACTCCGGCCCGCGGCCGCGTCGGTCGGCGATCACGAAACCGGCGATATGGGGATTGTGTTCGAGCACGTCGGCGCCCACAGGCCGCACCAGAGCCGTCAGTTCGGCGTCCTCGAAGTGCCGGGCGAGTGCGCGGATGGCCGGGGTGGCCATGACCAGGTCACCCACCCACGAGGGTGCGATGAGGAGGATACGGCCGATAGCGGACGGATCAACGCCGGGGGGCTGGTCGGTCGGCACGGGGTTTTCTCGCGGACTGTTCGAGGTCACCGGTCATCCGCTCCCCCGTCGCCGCGCTGTTCGAGTTTTTCGACCAGGGCTTTGTAGCGTGGGTGGTCACGGATGTTGTCCAGATCGGAGTCGCGCTGCATCCACTCCAGGTCGTCGTACCCGTACTCGACCGACTTTTCCAGGGCGGCGACCGATTCGTCGAGGTCTTCCAGCAACGAGTAGGCACAGGCGATGTTGTACCAGGCGATGTCATCTTCGGGATCGATCTCCAAGGCCTTGCGATACTGGACCAGTGCCTCCTCATACTTGCCCGCCTTGAGGAGCCCGTTCCCTATTCGTATTCGCATCCCGATATCGTCGAGGTGCAGTTCCAGGACATCCCCGCCGCTTCGCTCGAGCGCGAGCAACCCTTCGGCCCCGGCCCGCAACAGGCAGACGGCTGCGGCTCGACGTACCGCATCGGACTCTTCGGTCTTGAGCACCTGCTCCAGGGAGGGAACGGCGTGTTCGCCACCCATCGCGCCGACATCCATCACCGCTCGCTCCCGCTCATACCATTCCATCGCGGCCCAGTTGGCGAACGGGTCGCCCACCTTCTCCGCCAGGTCAAGGTTGAACCGCCACTGGATCATCCGGCGGGCGAACCGGGCCCGTGTGCGGACCTCCGGGTCGTCCGATTCGGCGGCCTCGGCGAGGGCCGGCAGGGCGCGGTCGCCCAATTCGACCAGTGCCCAGGTCGCTTCGCGGCGCGACTCGAAGGATTCGTCGCCGATCCGGTCAATATACTCGGACACATCCGCCTCGTCCGACGTGGCAGCCGCCGATACGAGCAGGGCGAGTCCGGCGATCAGCAGTGTGCGGTGCATGATTACTCCTGCCCCATCGCCCGGAAGTACCTCTGCAACATTTCGCGGTACTTCGCAGGCAGCTGGTCGGTCAGGGACCGGAAGCCCCTGTCCTGCAGCATCGGCGCCAGTTCGCCCCACCGCTCCCAGTCGTCCGGCGGGGGGCGGCCTTCCCGGTATTGGCCGTCGCGTCCGACATCGGTCTCGTCGCCGGCGGGAGTGGTGCCCTCGGAACCGTCCTGTTCTGCCGCCGCCTCATCCTCATCCTCATCGGCCTGGGGATCGCGGCCGTGGTGCTCCTCGTCGGCCTGGTCCTGTTGGTCCTGTTGGTCCTGGTCCTGTTCCCCTTGCGGTGGCGATTCGGCCTGCTCGGCCATTTCGATCAGGATGTCGAGTTTTTCCAGAATCTCCTTCTGTTCTTCGGTGATCGCGTCCTGCTTTTCCAATATCTTTTCCTGGGCGTCAAGGATGGCTTCCCTCTGCTTCTCGATGAGTTCATCAAGGTCGATGCCGCCCATGTCGACGCCGACTTTCTTCATCATTTCTGCCACGTCCCGGATCGGATTGTCCGGCCGCGTCTCTTCGGGTTGGGCCGCTTCCTCGGGTTCCTCGGGTTCGCCGTTGTCGGGGTGCACAGCGAACGCGGGACGGGCTGTGAGCGTCAGGGCGAGCATAGCGATGATGCAGATCGTCCGTATCATTCCGGGCCTCCCATCTCTTCCCTCTGTCGTTCGGCTTCCTTTTCGAGGGCGTCGGCCAACTCCTCGGTGAGTTCGCCGAGGTCGGCCTGTTCTTTCGCCAGCCGGCGCAGGCGCATCCTCTGCAGTGGCGAGAACTGCTCGATCCCCCGGAGTTGCATCTGGAGGAACAGCCGTTTGGTGGCGTTGTGGATCTCGAGTTCGCGGGCCTTGAGCAGCTTCAGTTGTGCCGAGGGCGGGACCAGCATCGGCTCGCCCTCGCCGTCATCGCCGCCGCCCCCACCTGCAAGCTCTTCGCCGTCGCTGATTCGCTGGTGTTCCTGCTTCAGGGCCTCGACCAGCATCCGGAGGGTGTTGACGATGTCCTCGCCGAGGTCCTGGCTGTAGGCATCGGTCTCGAAGGCGGCGATCCGGCCTTTGAGTTCAGTCATGTCGTTATAGGCCTTCCCGAACCCCCAGCCGAACACGGGCGCGTTCTCGCCGCTCACCTTTTCCTGGAGCTGCTTGGCCCTGTCGGCCAGGTTGCCCTGGTCGTTGGACAGTTGCGAGAGCCGTACGCGGTCGGGCCGTTCCGGCTCGGAGAGCCCGCGCTCGTCGGTCGCGGTATCGATCCGTTCCACCTCGCTGTTGATCCGCTCCTGCTGCTCGAGCATCGGCTGGATTTCGACGATCAGGTCGAGGAGCTTCTGCTCCTGCTGCTGGCGCTCGAACTCGTCGCGCATCTCCTCGAGCTCGCGCCGGGCCTCGGCCAGCTTGTCGCGGGCCTCACGGGCCTGCTCTTCGCCGGTGACCGTATCCTGCTGCTCGAGTGCGGAATGAGCTTCCTGCATCGAGCCCCGGGCGTCGTCCACCTGGTCGCCCGCCCGGTTCAGACCCTGGCTGGCTTCACTCGATAGCTCCTCGTTCTGCTCGGCAAGGCGCCGGAGCCGCTATTCGACGGATTCGGCCTGCGACTGGGTTTCGTCCTGCTTGATGGCGGTCTCCCGGATGTCTTCGCCGAGCTTCCGCTCGATGTCATCCAGGGCTTTGCCGAGCATCGCGTCCGCTTCGTCCAGTTTCTCGGCCGCGTCCGTCCCGGCGGCCTGTGCGTCCTGCGCTTGGCCTTCCCCCATCGACTCTGCGGCGCGGTCCATATCCTCGCCGGCTTCTTGGGTCTTACCTGCGGCGTCCCGGACCGCTTCGGTCTGGGGTGCTCGGCGCTGCTCGGCCTTTTCGGCCTCCTCGCCGAGTTCGCCCGCGATTTCGTCGGCCTCGGCCTTATGGGCCCTCTGGTCGTCTTCGAGGTCCTGCGGGCGGTCGGTTTCGGCGGCGTCGCCCGCCGTGGACTCCTGCCGGTCTCTGAGCGCCTTGAGTTTTTCCCTCGCCTGCCTGAGCTGGTCGCCCTGCGCCCGGTCCCGGTTGATCTCTTCGGTGTCGCTGGTATGTCCGGTCTGGTCGTCGTGGAGCTTTCGGATATCGTCGATGGCGCCGCGGATATCGCTGAGTATCTGGTTGAGCACCTCGTCGCTGCCGGTGGTCCGCTGGGCGTCTTCCAGGAGATCGAGCAGGGCTTCGAGGCCGGCGATGGCGGTGGTCTGTGCCGACAGCGCCCGTCCGACGTGATTGCTTCGCAGGGTCTCGGCCGCCTCTTCCATCATCAGCCGGATCTGCTCATCGGCCGCCAACTCCTGGGCCTGTTCGACCAGCCGTGCCCGGCGCTCGTCGTGGTTTTTGAGCGAGTCGAACACGTCCAGCATCTCCTGCTCGAGGTTCCGCATGCTGTTCCGAGCGAGCTGCTGGTTGCGTACGATCGAATCGAGGGCTTCCCGGCTATCCGGTTCGAGGTCGTCCGGATCGGCCCCGAACACGTCGGGTCGTTGTCGGAACGTCTCGGTGCTGTCTTTAATGCCTCGTTGTTGTCGGAGCAGTGCCCGGGCCGCTCTCACCAGTGCCCCGATGCCGTCGTCGTGCTCCATTTTGGCGATCACGTTCTGGAGCCGGTCGATGATCTGGTTCTGGACGCTGGAGGCGGTCTCGAGGTTCTTCTTCCCGTCCTCGCCGGCGAGGTCTCGCCGGGCGTCTCGGACGAAGTCGGCGGCTCGCGGCATGTCCGTTTTCGCCACCTCGTTGAGTTCGTCGCGGATATCGTCGAGCCGGCGCCGGTCGGCGAAACTCCCGATCCGGTTGTCTTCCATCCGCCCCCGAATCTGCTCGACGGCGTCGGCAATCCGGCTGACCGCCCGGCCCAGCTCCCGCTGCACGTTCTCGGCGTCGGCTGCGGTCGTCCGCTCGGCCTCCGTCATCGGCTGTTCTTCTTCGATCCGTCGGAGCAGCTCATCGCCCTGGTCGCGGGTCCCCTGCTGGCGGTCTCGGGCTTCCCTCAGCCGCTCGCGGAGCGAGAGGAGCTGCTGGTCGAGTTCGTGGGCCAGGTCGGCGTGCGACACGATCCGCACGTAATGCTTGTCCGATGTCGCCTTTTGCCCTTTCCTGCCCGGTTCGACGGGGATGGCGTCGCGCCAGTCCTCGGCTCCGCACCAATAGGTGAGCGTGTCGCCCTCCTCCAGCCCGAGTTCGGACAGGTCCCATCGATGCGACAGGTCGAGTTCGGTGTTGAGCCGGTCTTCCGGCGGAAACTCCTTCAGCAGCGTTCGCTGTTCCTCGTCCGGATCGTCCAGGCGTTCGTAGCTGAGCCAGACGCGGCGGAGCCCGCGATCATCGCTCACCTCGACCTCGAGGGGCAGCACGGCATAGCGGGTACATCTCGTTTCGCGTCCGGGCCGGACCATCCGCACGTCGGGCGGCTTGTCCTCGACGACGCGAAGCTGGACGGTGCGGGGCTGCTCGTCTGTCTGGGTTGCATCCCCGGTCTTGCGGACGAGGTGGATGCGAAACCACCTCATGTCCGGCTCGAGCACGACCGAGCCCTGGTGGGTTGGGCCATCTTCTGGTCGCGGCTCGATTTTCGTCATCTCGATGGATTTGCCCGTGTCAGTAACCAGGGTCGCGCTGCCCTGCCCCAGCGGCTTGTTCGTACGTACCATGGCCTTGAGCGTACTCCCCTCGAGGGCCCGTATCTCGGACGGCCCGAAGCTGAGCTCGCCGGGCATCGGCTCGGTCCGGTCTGCATGATCAGGATCGTCGGCGTAGGCGGGCAGCCGGGGCCACGTCCAGATCTGCTCGACGCTCGGTGGGATGGTGACGTGAACGGTGGCCGACACGTCGTCGGCACCCGCCGCCCGGGCGGTGATGGTGAGGTCCCCGACGGCCTCCCGATAGTAAGCGACGTAGGTGTGGTCATCGACCCGGCGCATATGGCGCGATTCGGACGTGCCCTCGACCGGTTCGAAATCCACGGCGACCCTCCTCGGGGCACGCCACACCGCCGCCCCCTGGGCGTTCCGGGCGTCCACCCGCACCTCGATCTGCCGGCCGCGGACGACGGTGACCCGGCTGTCCGCCTCGTCGTTCACCCGCAGGACCAACTCGGTACGCCGGGGCCAGCGAGCGGGGCCGTATGGATCAAGCAGCCGGGCGGCAAATATGCGAGTGGTCAGGGGCGACAGAAGGACGAACAGGACCGACAGGGCGACCGCAGCGACCGCTAAAGCCGACATGCGGAGCACCGGCCTGGCCCGTGACACGCTGCCCGGATCGAGCCCATCTGCCGCACGCTCGGCATCATCGACAACGGCCTCGATGAGGTCAGAAGGAGCCGAGCCGCGACCAATCGCAAGCTGGACCGCGCTGACCAGCACGTCCTCGAGCTCCGGGAACCGGTGCTCGAAGAGAAGGGCGAGCTGGTCGTCGGGCATCGGGACGAGGAGCGGTCGGAGGAGGTAGCGATACACGGCGGCCAGAAGCCCGACCGCCCCCGCCAACGACAGGGCCAATCGCCACTCCGGAGCCAGGTGGAATAGCCAGTCGAGCACGAACAGACCGGCGAGAAGCCCGAACAGGATGAGCACGATGCGAGCGAGACCGGCCGCAACGACCAGACGTCGCAAACGGCCTCGCAGGGCCTTGAGCCGGGACTCGATTGCATTGCGTGCCATTGAATCTCACCTCATCGTGTTATGCGGGGCGATATCCGTCCTGCAAACGCCCCGGGGCCGGGATTCATCGTACCCGATATGCCCCCATAAACACCGTTAGCGCTGGAAAATCGGCAGGTAATTATAGGGCACCTGGAGAACGAGCGCCCCCATCGCCGCTCCGTAGGTGTTGCCAACGTTCGACTGCCAACTCCCGTTGTCCAACTGGGACTCGACCAGGTCATCCCGAATCTTGGGATAGTAGAGATCCCAATCGGCTCCGCCGGCCTGATACATCGCCTGGACGGCGTAATAGTGGGCGTAGAAGTAATGTGACATCCGTCTGCGATGCCGGTCGCCAGACATATAGCGCTTGAGATACTCGACTCCATTCTTGACCTGGTCCGCGTCGTGATACCCCGCGCCGAACAGGGTGGTAACACCAGCGGCGGTCAGGGCGAACGACGAACTGCCGGACCGCAACATGTAACGGAAGCTGCCGTCAGCGTTCGCGCTGTGCTTCGTGTATTCGATGGCCCGGTCAATCGTCTCCCGGGGCACCTTGATGCCGGCATTGTTCGCCGACCGCAGGGCCATCACCTGGCAGACGGTGACCGACAGATCGGACGAGCCGGCCGGACTCGGGTCATACCGCCAGCCGCCGTCCGACTTCTGACTCTGCTTGATACACCGAATAGCTCGTTCGAGGGCGCGCTTGAGATCTGGGTCGGGCATCATCCCGTAGGCCTCGGCGAGGGCGAGGGTGGCAAAACCGTGCCCGTACATCCGGCCGTGAGAGCCGCCTATGTAACCCGTCTCGGGATGCACCTGTGTCACCAGGAACTGGATGCCGCGCTCGACCGCCCGGCCGTACCGCCCGCGGCCGGGCAGGTTGCCCTGGGCCATAAACGCCAGACAGGCCAGGGCGGTCACCGCCGGATGGCGGCCATGAGCAGACGAACCCCAGGAACCATCGGCGTTCTGTGTCTCCTCCAGGTAGCGCAGGGCGTGATTCACCGCCCGCTCAGCATTGGGGGTAACCAGATCGCTCTGATCGGCTGCCTGCGCAACAGGCGCAGTGAGTAGAACACAGGCCAGAACCCCCACAGATGTCATCATACGCATAAAACTGCCTCCTCGCCTCGACCAACCTTTATTCTAAACGTTTTCCACGCCGATTCAATCGATCTTTTTCCAACTTTTTCTCGAGATGGCGGAACCGGCCGCACCGATGTGGCGAATTCGGTGCCGTCTCGGACTGTGGCGCCCGCTCTCCGACTGCTCGTCAAGTACCATGTTCCTGCGCGTTTCCGAAACCAGCCCCCTCTCCGGTTGCCAGCATCGGCCCAAGCCACTACAATGTCGTCCGGTATCAGCACAACATAGGAAAACAAAGATGGAAAAACTCAACTTGGCTGGAGCCCACACGGCACTGGTAACCCCCTTTCACCCCGACGGCTCGATTGACTGGGACGGATTCGCCCGGAACATCACGTTCCAGATCGACCAGGGCATCTCAGGCGTGCTGCCGGTCGGCACGACCGGCGAGTCCCCGGCGTTCGACTGGGACGAACACCAACGACTGATCAAGCACACCATCGAGACCGCAGACAAACGGTGCTTGGTCAGCGCCGGGACCGGAAGCAACTCCACAAGTGAGGCCCTCCGAGCGAGCAAAGAAGCGGCCGACGCCGGGGCCGACGCTCTCGTGCTGGTCGACTGCTACTATAACGGCCCGTCATCGCTGGAACTGCGCCGCGAATACCACCAGCCGATCGCCGAGGCATGCCCCGAATGCACGATCATCCCCTACATCATCCCCGGACGCAGCGGGACTGCCCTCTCGCCCGAGGACCTGGCCATCCTGGCCCAGGATTGCCCCAACGTGACCGCGGTGAAGGAAGCCACCGGCGACATCGAGCGTATGGCCCAGACCCGCTCGATGGTCGGCGACGAGTTCGACATCCTGTCGGGCGACGACGGGATCACGTTCCAGATCATGCTCGACGGGCGGATTGGGGCGGAAGGGGTCATATCGGTGGTCAGCAACGTCGCCCCGGCCGCCGTCGCAAAAATGGTCGAGATGGCACTGGCCGGTGACAGCCGAGACGCAGCCGAAATCGCGAATGCACTCGAACCGCTGTTCAGCATCGTGACCGTAGTGGCGGAAGCCGAACGGGCACTGCCCGACGGCACCGTCCGGCTCGTCCGCGACAGGTTCCGCAACCCGCTCGCCATCAAAACCCTGATGAACGGCCTGGGCATGCCCGCCGGGCCGGCCCGCCGGCCGCTTGGTAAGATGACACCCGCCGGCCTGGAAATCGTGCGAGAAGCGGTCCGCAGCACCTGGCAGGACAACCCGTGGATTCTCGAACCGATCGGAGAGGCGTTCGAAGTGGACATCGCCCAGCGTATCGAGGACGACGAGGCCTGGCAGGGTCTGACCTACGACTGAACACGGCAAACGGCCACAGGTCGTTCGGGAGCAGGCACTACGGAGACGCGGCAACCGCCCCATCACTCCGACGTTCGCCCAACTATTTCGCGTCCACCATAGATAACAGACCTGTCGGCTTCACAGCCGGGTCAGGAATAAGTTTGGGGGAGTTGGGGATCGGAGTTTTTTGGGGAATGGTGTTGGTGGGCCCGGGCAGACTCGAACCGCCGACCTCACGCTTATCAGGCGTGCGCTCTCGCCACTGAGCTACGGGCCCCCGTGTGGTTCCCGGACAGTGCCCGGGGTGCCGATGCCTCCGTCCGCCTCCGCCCGTGTGAGAGCCGTGCCTCCGGGGTGTGGCCGCAGGTCGGCTTCTCGTTCGGAGTTCGGTGGGGAGGGGCGTCCTCGGGGTGTGTCCGGTTTATGGGTTGCAATCGGGGGATGCGTGCAGCATGTCGGAGTGTGCTGACAATTCCGCCGGGACGTCACCGTCCAAGCGGTCCGTCGATTCCTTAGAAAGGAGGTGATCCAGCCGCACGTTCCCGTACGGCTACCTTGTTACGACTTAATCCACCTTATGGACCG
>PUPC01000204.1 GCA_003553185.1 Planctomycetota bacterium
GTGCCGCCCTTGGGTCGTCTTGACGGGCTGGGGTCGAGTTGTTAGACTTCGCCGGTCCGATCGAGTCCAGGAGAACCGATGAAAGATTTGACAGAACGCAGCGACGAATGTATCCGGGTTTCGGTGCCGGGCCGGATTTGTCTGCACGGCGAGCACCAGGATTTTCTCGGTCTGAGCGTCATCGCGATGGCCATCGACCTCCGGTTCACAATGAAGGCGTGGCCGCGTGGCGACAACCGGTTCGTCATCCACATGCCCGACCTCGGCGAGACCGACGAGTTCGTCCCGTCCGAGGCGCTCAGCTATCGCGCCGAGCGGGACTACCTGCTCGCCGGGGTGAACGTGCTGAAGCAGCACGGGCTGTCGTTCGACCGGGGCTACGACTTCCTGTTCACCAGCACCATCCCGGTCAACTCCGGCGTATCGAGCTCGTCGGCGATGTGCGTGGGCTGGGTCCAGATACTGCTCGAGCTCGCCGGCAATCCGACGGCCAAAGACCCCGCCGCGGTCGCCCGCCTCGCCCACCAGGCCGAGGTACTCGAATTCGACGAGCCGGGCGGCACGATGGACCACTACACCACCGCCATCGGCGGGCTGCTCTACATCGACTGCCTCAACCTCATCGACGTCGAGGTCCACCCCATCGACACCGAGGTGCGCGGCTTCGTGCTGGGCGACACGATGGAGAACAAGGACACGAAGGGCACTCTCCGGGCGTCGCGGGAGGCGCTCGAGGCGGGCATTGCCGAGCTGGGGAAGCGAATCCCGAACTTCTCGCTCAAGACCACCCCGACCGAGGCCATCCTCGACGAGCTGCCCGACCTGCCTGCCGAGATGGCCGAAAAGCTCCGGGCCAACGTAATCAACCGCGACCTGTGCCAGGAAGCGCGGGAGATGCTGGAGAGCGACGAGATCGACAGCCGCCGATTCGGCGAGATGCTGGACGAACACCACGCCCAGCTCCGGGACGGGCTCGGCATCTCGACGCCCAAGCTCGAGGAGCTGATCGAAGCGTGCCGCGAGGCGGGCGCCCTGGGCGGCAAGCTCAACGGGAGCGGCGGCGGCGGGACAATGATCTCATACGCTCCGGGCAATGCCGAGGCGGCCGCCACCGCCATCGACGAGCACGGCGGGCGCGGATATGTCGTCAACCGCTCGCCCGGGGTCATCGTGGAATACAAGGCGGAGGACCTATGAAAGCTGTCATACTCGCGGCCGGCAAGGGCACCCGGATGCGGGGGCTGTCCAACAACGCACCGAAGCCCCTGCTCCCCATCGCCAACCGCCCCATCGTCTCGCTCATCCTCGAACGCATCCGAAGCATGCAGATCGAAGAAGTCGCGATGGTCATCGGCTACAAGGGCGAGATGATCAAGGAGCACGTCGGCGACGGCAGCCGATACGGGACCCAGGTCCAGTATATCTGGCAGGAGGAGCAACTGGGGACCGGGCACGCGGCCTTGCTCTGCGAGGAGTTCATCGGCGACGACTCGTTCGTGCTCATCTTCGGTGATATCCTGGCCCGAGGCGACAACTACCCGGCCATGGCCGAGATGGCCCGGCAGAAGGACGTGGACGGGGTGCTCACCGTGTTTCCCGTCGAGGACCCGAGCGGCGGGGCCGCCGTCGAGGTCGAGAACGGGCGGGTAAAACAGATCATCGAGAAGCCCGAGCCGGGGTCGGTCCAGAACGCCTACAACAACGCCGGCATCTTCGTCTGGCCGGCCGAGATCATCGAGGAACTCCACCACGTCGAACTCTCGCCCCGGGGCGAATACGAGTTCACCGACGCCATCCTCGCCTGGATGGACAAGGGCAAGCACGTCGCGGCACTCGAGCTGCGGGGCTACTGGGACAACATCACCGACCCCGAGGCGGCGATCAGGATGAACCAGAACGTGCTGGCCGACCTGCTGCCCCCCGACGAACAGGGAATCGACGAGGGCGCCGAGGTCGGCGACGGTGCCGAGCTCGCCGGCTCACAAGTCGCGGCCGGGGCGCGGATCGGGAACGGTACGCGGCTCGAGGACTCGGTCGTCGGACGCGACGCAGTCATCGGGGCCAACGTCACCGCACACGCCGCCGAGATCGCCCCCGGGGCACGGGTCGGCGCCGGCTGCAAGCTGGGGGCGCACGTCTCCATCGCCGAGGGCGCGGTCGTCGAGCCGGGCTGTGCGATCGGCCCCAACACGAGCATCGGGCGAAACGTCCGGGTCGGAGAACGAGCGACCGTGACATCGACGATCCTGCTCGACGACGTACAGGTCGGGGCCGGGGCTTCGGTCATCCACGTGATGGCCGATTACGGCGTCCGGATCGATGAGGACGACAACATCTCGGGCAGCCCCGACCAGGCGGTCGAATTGCTGAACGAACAAGCCGAATGAACGATGCCCCCGCATGACACTCCACGAACAGGAAGACCCCGCCGCCGCGCCGGCCGACGCCTGGCGGCGCCAGATGGCTCGGAGCATCACCGACCTTGACGCCCTCGCCGGCCGGTTCCCGGACTTCCAGCCCGACGAGGCACAGAGGGCCGCCGCCGACCGCTATCCCTTCCGTGTCACCCCCTACTACTGCGGGCTGATTCGCGAGCCGTCGTTCGACGATCCCATCTTCCGCCAGTGTGTGCCCGATCCGGCCGAGTTGGAGGCCGGCGGGCTGGCGTCCGACGAGCTGGGCGAGTTCTCGAAATACGCGCCCGTGCCCGGGCTCATCCACCGCTACCCCGACCGGGCGGTCATCGTCGCCGCGTCGACCTGCCCGGTCTATTGCCGCCACTGTACGCGGAAGCGGCTGGTCGGCGGAGACGGGGCCGGGCCGGGGCTGTCGGGGCTCGACGAGCAAGTCGGCTACCTTCGGGGCCATCCCGGTGTCAAGGACGTCATCATCTCCGGCGGCGACCCGCTCACCCTCTCCAACCGGCGGCTGGAGGAGGTCGTCGCGGCCGTCCGATCGGTCGCCTCGGTCGAGATCATCCGGATCGGCACCCGGGCGCCGGTCGTCCTGCCGATGCGAATCGACGAGGACCTGTGCCGGATGCTCGCCGGCCATCACCCGGTCTGGCTGAACACCCAGTTCAACCACCCCCGCGAGGTGACCCCGGCCGCTGCCGCGGCGTGCGACCGGCTGCTCCGGCACGGTATCCCGGTGAACAACCAGAGCGTGCTGCTCCGGGGCGTGAACGACCGTTCGGCGGTGATGGAAGCTCTGTGCCGGGCGCTGCTCCGCATCCGGGTGCGGCCGTACTACCTGTTCCAATGCGATCCGGTCGCCGGGACGGGGCATTTTCGGACGCCGGTCGGCCGGGGGCGGGAGATCATGCAGCACCTGTACCGGACCGTCGGCGGGCTGGGTGTCCCCCGCTACGCGGTCGATGCTGTGGACGGCGGAGGCAAGGTCCCCATCGGTCCGAGCTATCTGGAGGGCCGTCGCGACGGGCGGCTGCTGCTGCGGAACGTCGAAGGCGAGTCGGTCACGTACCCGGACGCCGACGGTTGCAGTGCTGGATGCGGAGGGCGTTCTTGAGGTCGTCGACCGGCGGGCCGTCGTCCCGGATCGCCCGGACCTCTTTGGGCACGTAGGGGACGAGGTCGAACGCGTTGTCGCTGAATCGGACATCGCAGCCGGGCACGGTCAGCCACACTCCCTTGGTGAACGCGGTCGCGGTCAGCCGGAGTGTCCGCTGCCCGCGGTACTCGTCGCGGTCGATCTCGACGCTGATCTCCGGCTCGGGGAGCACCAGGTTCTTCACCTCGGTGAACGTGAGGACCGCCTGGCACTGGTGGATGTCGCTGTAGAACGTGATCCACAGGAAGTGGTGGGCCGGGTCGAGCTCGCCGAGGTCGCTCTTCGGGAACCGGCACAGCTCGACGGCCGAGTCGGCGGGGATCTCGGCGGTCCCGGACTGGACCAGCCGGGTCTCGCCGTGCATGTTGAACCGCTCGATGTCGGCCGTCCCCGAGGCCATCGTTCCCGTGTCGTTGATCCCCCACACCGCGATGTCGTCCCCATCGACGTGTGCGGTGACGAGCACGGGGGCATAGGCCCGTCGCACGAAGTAGTGGGCGGGCTTTCGGCGGAGCGAGCCGTCGACCAGCGCCCAGCTTATCGCGGGCCAGCAGTCGTTGAGCTGCCAGATGATGGTCCCGGCGGTATGCCACTTGAGCCGGCGCCAGTGCTCGATGCCGGTCTTCATCGCCTCGCCCTGGACCATCTGGGTGAACAGCATCACGTCGTCGAAGTTCTGCGGCTCGGGGTAGAACAGGCCAATCGCCTCTCGCAGGCGGTCGTTCCCGTTCGGGCATTTCTGGCGGGCGAGCATCACCTCGCTGTCGAGCGAGAGGTCTTCCGGCTCGGCGAACTCGAGCACGGTATCGAGGGTGGGGAACGCCTGGAAGCCGAACTCGCTGACGAACCGGGGCCGGGTGTCGAGGTAGCGGCGGTAATCGAGTGAGCCGTGCCAGACCGACCAGATGTGGGTGTCGCCGTGGGTCTCGCAGTTCGAGTTCTCGCCGCCGTAGGGGCAGCCCGGGCGATAAGGGCGGTCGGGGTCGAGCCGGTCGAGCACCCGGGGCAGAATCTCGTGATAGATGGGCCGGCCGTGGAACGTCTCGGGCCAGCCCCAGTTGTCGTGGCCCATGTGGTTCTCGTTGTCGCCGCACCAAACGACCAGCGAGGGGTGGTTTCGCAGCCGGCGGACCACGGCCTCCGCCTCCCGCTCGACCTCGGCGTGGAACCAGTCGAGGTTCGGGTATTCGCCGCAAGCGAACATGAAGTCCTGCCAGACCATCAGCCCCAACTCGTCGCACAGCTCGTAGAACCGGTCGTCCTCGTAGATTCCGCCGCCCCACACGCGGACCATATTGTTGTTCTGTTCGACCGCCGCCTCGAGCAGCCGGCGGTATTTCTCGGCGGTGATCCGGGGCAGGAACGAGTCGGTCGGAATCCAGTTCACCCCCTTGCAGAACACGCGGCGGCCGTTGATCCTGACGATGAATGACTCGCCCGCGTCGTCCGCCTCCTGCTCGATGTCGACGGTCCGGAACCCGACCCGCAGCTCGCGCCGGTCGAGCTCGTCGCCCCGCTCACGCACTCGGACGAGCAGGTCGTACAGCTCCGGATCGCCCAGCCCTGCCGGCCACCAGAGCAGCGGTTTCTCCACCTCGATGGTTGCCTCCGCACGTTCGCCGACATCGTGCAGCTCGATCTCCTCGAGGATGTCGGTTCCCCTCGACAGCGTTACGTTGACGGTCAGGGGGGCGTCGTCGGTGCGGTCGAGCCGGACCGCCAAGTCGATGCGGCCGGTCTCGCCGTCCAATGTCGCCGGCGCCCGGACGCCAGCGATGCGGGCGTGGTCGATGGCCTGGACATACACGTCCCGCCAGATACCGCAGGTGGGGAGCTCCGGCCCCCAGTCCCAGCCGAACGCATACTGGGGCTTGCGTGCGTAGACTCGCTCGTGCCCCGGCAGCTCGCCGTGCTCCGCCTCGCGTTCCCGGCAGATGCGGGTTGCCGAGTCGATCCGGACCGCCACCAGGTTCTCGCCCTTGACCAGGACGTCGGTCACGTCGAACTCGTGCTCGATGAACCCGTTCTCGGGGCGCCCGATCTCGCGGCCGTTCAGGATGACCCGGGCGAAGGTGTCGATCCCCTCGAAGACCAGCATCGCCCGGTCGCGCTCGAGCACCGAGGAATCCACCTCAAAGGTGCGGGCGTACAGCCAGTCGGTCTCGGGAATCCACCGCTCCTCGTCGGCGTTCAGGCGATAGAACGGGTCGGGGATGCGCCCGGCCGCCATCAGGTCGGTGTAGATGCCGCCCGGGACGCGGGCGGGCAGCCATTCGCCGTCGGCCAGGTCGATGTCGGGGGTGTCATCCGGGCGGGCCTCTCGGACCTTCCACGGCCCGTTCAGGTCGATTCGCTGCAAGTCATCCTCCAGTCGTGTCCGGGGCGTGCGGCGGGAACTCGTCACCGTCGGCGCCCCCGGCGGAGTTGGTCAACGATTTGCGGGGGATGGTAAGAGGAGCGCCCGCCGGTGTCAAGCCGGGAACCATCATCGCGGTTCTGGCAAACGGGCACCGGATTTCCCGGCCCGCTCAAAAGACGGAAAATGCCCACGCAAAACCGGATATGTCGCCCATTGCTTTGGACCTGATTTGGGCGTCGGCCTTGCGCGGACGCGGGCCGCCTTCTAGAATCTCGTTGTTCCTGAACCGTCAGGCCGAGAGGACGACGCCGGTGAAATATCAGCCCCTCTATATCGCAGCGACCGGGCAGCACATGGGCAAGACGACGGCGGCCCTCGGGCTGTTCCGGGCGATGCAGGACCGCGGCCTCCGGGCCGGCTTCATGAAGCCGGTGGGCCAGAGCTACGTGGTCGTCGACGGCGACAAGGTCGATGAGGACGTCGCCCTCATCCGCGACACCTTCCACACCGACGGCGCACTCACCGACATGAGCCCGATCATCGTCGAGCGCGGATTTACCGAGGAGCACATATTCGCTCGGGATCGGCTCCGGCTGCGGCGGCAGGTGCAGGACAGCTACGCCCGGCTGACCGACGAGAAGGATGTGATGATCATCGAGGGGACCGGGCACGCCGGCGTCGGGGCCTGCTTCGGCCTGTCGAACGCGGATGTCGCCGAGGCGCTGTCCTGCAAGGCCCTCATCGTCTCGGGCGGGGGGATCGGCCGGCCCATCGACGAGATCGCGCTGAGCGCCGCACTGTTTGCCTCGCGGGGCGTCCCCACCATCGGGGCGGTCCTGAACAAGGTGCTGCCCGCGAAATTCGACAAGGTCAAGCGGGTGGTCACCGCCGGGCTGGGCAACATGGGGATGCGGCTCGTCGGCTGCGCCCCGTTCGAGGAGGACCTGACCTATCCCACCGTCGGCCAGATCAAAGGGCACGTCAAGCTGGAACTCCTGGCCGGCGAGGACCACCTCCAGAACCGCGTCGAGCAGCGGATCGTGGCGGCGATGAAACCGGAACACATGCGCCAGTACCTGCACGACCGCACCCTGGTGATTACCCCGGGCGACCGGACGGACAACCTCGCGGTCTGCATCGAGGAACAAATGGGCGACGGCCCGCCGCGGCTAGCGGGGTTCGTGCTGACCGGCGGGCTGGTCCCGCCCGGACGGATCATGGAACGCCTCCGCCAGGCACGGCTGCCCGTGCTGCTGTCCAACGAGGACACCGCGACCGCCGCCCGCCGCATCAACGAGATCGTGTTCAAGATCGAGCCGAGCGACGTCGACAAGATCGCCGCCGCCCAGGAGATGGTGGCCCGATACGTCGATACCAACCTCATCCTGTCGCACCTCTGATTCGCCCCCGTTGGCCGTCCCGGCAACGGGTCAGCCGGACGCCGCCGGCGGTGGTGCCCCGCTCTTGATGTAAGCTCTCCGCCCGGCTAGAATCCGCCCATCGTTCCAACCCGACGAGGAGGTGGAGATGGAGAAGAAACGCTACGCCCTGGTGGGCACCGGTCATCGCGGACTGGGGATGTTCGCCCGCCCCCTGGCCGCCGATTTCCCCGACACGGCCGAACTGGTCGCCCTGTGCGACATCAACCCCCTACGGATGAAGGCGGCCGCCGCCGAGGTCGGGCTCGACCTGCCGCAGTTCGCCAGCTTCGCCGATATGATGGGAGCGACCGACCCCGACGCGGTCATCGTCGCCACCAAAGACTGCACCCACGCCGAGTACGTCGTCGCGGCGCTCGACGCGGGCAAACGGGCGATCAGCGAGAAACCGCTGTGCACCACGCCCGAGCAGTGCCGCGACATCCTCGCCGCCGAACGGGCGAGCGACGCCACCTGCCTGGTCACACACAACGCCCGCTACGGCGCCGCCGACACGAAAATCCGCGAGCTGGTCCGTGCCGGGCGGATCGGTACCCCACTGTTCATCCAGTTCGACGAGACGCTCGACCGGTGCCACGGGGCCGACTACTTCCGACGGTGGCATCGGCGGATGGCCGACAGCGGCGGCCTGCTCGTCCACAAGGCCTGCCACCATTTCGACTGCGTCAACTGGTGGGCCGACTCGGCCCCGGCTCGTGTGGCCGCCCACGGCTCGCTCCGGTTCTACGGCAGCAACGGGCCGTTCCGGGGGCCAAGGTGCAGCGACTGCCCCCACGCCGACGAGTGCGACTTCCACGTGGACATCTTCCGCCGCGACACCTACCGGAAGCTGTACCGCGAGGCCGAATCGGCCGACGGGTACCACCGCGACGGCTGCGTGTTCGACCCCGAGGTCGATATCTACGACCAGATGGGCGTGCTCATCCGCTACGAGAACGGGATCGAGTGCAGCTACACCCTGACCGCCTATTGCCCCTACGAGTCGCAGCGGGTGGTGATCGAGGGGACGGAGGGGCGGCTCGAGTACTTCGGCCGCAGCGCCACCGGGTTCGCCGCGGGCAGCCAGCACCTGCCCGGGAGCGAGGAGATCGCGACCGAGTGGCTCAAGCTCTACCTGCCGGCCGAGGGGGCGGTCGACGTCCCCATCGACCGGGCCACAGGCGGGCACGGCGGGGCCGACCCGCAGCTCCGGCACGACTTCTTCGCTCGCGACTGGGCGCTCGAGCCGAACGACCGGATGGCATCGCTGGACCAGGCCGTCCAGGCCGTCCTCATCGGGGCCGCCGCCAACCAGTCCATCGCCGAGGGCGGCCGCCCCATCGACGTCCAGGCATTCAAAACGCCCCGATAACGAACCGGACGACGGGCAAGCGCCCAACTCCAGCGCCTCCGCATGACGTCGGCGCCTTCCGTGAACTGCGACATGGTCAGTCGAAACGCCTGTCTCAAGGAGTCAAAATACGTTCATTGAGCCGCTGGTGGGAACTCCTTTTACCGTTTGTCCTTTCTTCCTGTTTTACGGCCTTGGGCCGGGGCTGTCAATGCCAGCCGCCGCCGACTTGGCCCGCCGGCTTGACAGCGCCGAGTCTCCGGTGTTACAACAAAGCTGAGGTCGGTCCGGGGGCCGGCACAAGGGCAGATACTGGAGGAGGAGAAAATGCTTGGGGCGATCGCGGGCGATATCATCGGGTCGATCTATGAATGGGCGCCGATCAAGACGAAGGAGTTTCCGCTCTTCAAAGAGCAGTGTTTCTTCACCGACGACACGGTGCTGACCGTGGCCGTGGCGTCGGCCATCCTGGACGAAGGCGACTACCGCGACGCTCTGCTCGAGTTCGGGCGGCGATACCCCGATTCCGGATACGGCGGCTCGTTCGGTGTATGGCTCCATTCGGACGACCCCCAGCCGTACAACAGTTGGGGCAACGGATCGGCGATGCGGGTCAGCCCCATCGGCTTCGCATTCGACTCGAAGGAGGATGTCCTGGGCGAGGCGGAGCGAACGGCGGAGGTCTCCCACAACCACCCCGAGGGCATCAAGGGGGCACAGGCGACAGCCATGGCCATTTGGATGGGCCGGAACGGCCGGTCGAAGGGTGAGATTCGCGACGCAATCAGCGGCTCCTTCGGATACGACCTGGCCCGGTCGGTGGATGAGATTCGCCCGACATATGAGTTCGACGAGTCCTGCCAGAGGACCGTCCCCGAGGCGATCACCGCCTTCCTCGAGTCGGAGTCCTGGGAAGACGCGGTCCGCAACGCCATCTCGCTCGGCGGAGACAGCGACACCCTCGCCTGTATCACCGGCGGCATCGCCGAGGCGTTTTACGGGCCAGTCTCCGAGGACATCCGCCGGGAAGTGCGAGGCCGCCTGACGCCGGACCTGTGGGAGGTGGCCGAGCGGTTCAGGGCCAGGTTCTGGCCGGGCGACGAGGGGAACTGATTGCCCACCGTGTAGATAGGGCCGATGCTGGGCGGGTCAATCGAA
>PUPC01000177.1 GCA_003553185.1 Planctomycetota bacterium
ATGGACAGGGCGGCCCGGAGACAGAGTACCCGACGATCGGAGTGGCCGCATCTGGGTTGATGCGTCTCTCAGTATGGATGGGGGGGGAACCAGGGCTGTTATCCCGTTCGCCTCTCGGCGGGCGAGAATCTGGGAGTCCGGGCATTTCGGCCGCGCCGAGGGCCGATGGCGGTTAACGGCGGTAGAGAGCTTCGGCGTGTCTGGCGCGCTCGATGTCGCCGTCCCCGTCGCAAAACCTCTTAGGGACAGCGAGATATAGAGGCGTTTTGGCGTGCCAGCGAGTTGCCGTCCTGCAGGCGTAAAACAGGGCGGTATCTGGTTCGATACCGCCTTTGGGCTCAATACCGCCCCGACAGGGTGGGAACCGACTGGTTAACAGCCGCCTCTTCCAGTGGGTCGTGTGCTTAAAGGGCATAGTTCCTGTGGATTGTTCACCACGCGCGTCATCGCATCCTTGTTCAAACTGACCGGCAGTTCGGAATCCGCCTTGGGCCTGAACGAAATCTCGACGGATCTCGAACTGAACGTCGCATGATGAAAGAACAGTGCCTTCGTCGGACGTGGACTGTCTGGTGTAGATGGCGTAGCGGACGGTGGATCGACTCACGTGACTTGGGCGAAGTGCCAGTCCAACGCTCCGGTTGCAGCTTGCCAGATCGTTTTGGATGCCCCCCTGCCTCGCCTCTCTATCATCATCCGTTCTTTTTGTCAATCTGGTCGATCCGTTGCTTGATCTCGTCGGGAGTGAGCCAAACGCACTTGCCGTCACGCCACTCGACAACCGGAAGCCCGACCTGGACGTGGCGGACGAGCGCCTCGCGCACGCCGGCGGTCAGGGCGGCGTCGACCTGCTTCCCTTCCTTCATGATCAGGCCTATATCCTTGTCAGTCTCGGCTGCCACTGCTGTCCTCCTTGCGAATCTCCTGCCACGCGGCCTCGTCAACAACCGCGGTGGTGTGTTCCTGTTCCCCGGCCGCAATCAGCCGGGGACCTTCGGCCTCCGAATTGTCGTAAACCCGCCAGCTTTCTGCGAGCGGCTGATACAACCTGAAGAAGTTCTGCAGGCCGGCGCGGTAACGTCGTCGGATGACCTCATCCGGGACATCGTGGCCACCCAGCCGGACCCGCTCGGCGACCCGTTCGACTGCCAGGTCTGCGCTCGGAAGCCATAAGAAGACAACGTGTACGCGATATCCTGTCTCGCGCAGGCCGCCAAGCCACGACGCGAACGTGCGGCTCGCGAGTGTCGTCTCGAACGCGAAACTCGCCCGATCGTCCGCCAGTTTACGAATCCGGCGAAGCATCACGCGGCCGGCCTCGATGGCCGCGCCTTCCGGATCGAAAGCCGACAGCCCTTGCGCAATCGTATCGGCGTTCACGAACTCAGTGATGCCGAGCGTGTCCCGAAGCAGCGCCGGCCCCGTCGTCGACTTGCCCGCCCCGTTGGGGCCGGCAAGGACAACGATGTTGGGTGCCGCTTCGCTCGCCACGTTCTGCCTCCGAGTTACTCGCCGGCTACCATCGCCGATTCCTTCGACAACTATACTATAGCTTCGCGGCCGAAATTCTCAAGGCGGGTTCTGCCCTCTCCAATCGCCGCTTCCCCCATTTCCTAATGGGCGGTGGAGGCCAACTGGGCACGCCAAGATAATCTGCCGACTAACCATCACGTGTCCGCGCCCGGCTGCGATGCCTCACTTGCCGGATCTTTCTTGCCGGAGCAACTTCCGGAACACTTCCGGATTCCTTTGCCCGTTCCCGATTGGCGCGTCGGGCGCTACTCCGACATCCAGCGTAATCTCCGTGGCTCTGGGCGGCAGACAGCGGCTCTTGTCACATGCCTGTGTCCTGACGCGGAACGTCACGTTACGCGGACCCGGTTCCGCGTCATCCGAGACGCGAATCGTCTGCAGGAACCAAACCCGTCCCACATAACTGTTCAAAGGCCGATTGAGGATGGGATCGGTCTTTCGATACGGCTTTGGCTCGAGCAGCGACTTCGGTTCCAGACCGGCAACCGGAACCATCTCCACCTTCGTCGGCACGAGGAAGTCAATCTCCCGGTTTTCGCCGTAGAGATGCCAGCCGTCCCGGATGTCCAGGGCGATGGCGACGTGGAAGGTCTGGCCGGGGGCGGCCCGCAACTGTGAAACGAACGCCTCGATAGCGACGGGCTCCGCCTCGACGCGGGCGTCGGCGGTCGTTTCCTTGGGCTTCGGTTCGGTGGGGGGCGAGGTCAATGCCTCAGCCGACTTGGCAGGCGCGTACCACTGCGATACGGCAATGAGGGCGCTTTCCATACCGAAGGACGACTGTTGCATGAGGCCCGACAAGGACTGGAGCGTCCGCTCCGCCGCTTCGCGGTATTCGGCGCGACCGGTGATGCGGCCGAGTTCGATCAGTGCCAGCGCGGCCACGCCGTTAGCGTTCGGCACGTTGCCTCCGCCGCTGAGGTTCTTGGAGCGGACCAGCAGCGCCTCGTGGCCCTTCGCCGAGGTGAAGAAGAAGCCGCCATTGACCGTGTCCTGGAAGTCCGCCAGCATCGTATCGGCCAAGCGCTGTGCGGCCGCCAGCCAACGGGCATGGCCGGTAGACCGGTAAAGTTCGAGCAGGCCGGCAGCCACGTAGGCGTGATCGTCGAGATAACCGAGTTGTTCAGGTTTCCCAACGCGATACAAACGCAACAGTCGTCCATCACGGTACAACGTTTCCAGTATGAACGCCGCCGCCTTCTCGGCGGTCTCCGTATAACGTGGTTCCTCAAGCAGCCGGCCCGCGCGCGCCAGCCCCTCGATGGCGAGGCCGTTCCAGGCGGAGAGGACCTTGTTGTCCACGTGCGGCTGGGCCCATGTCAGCCGGCGCTCCAGCAGTCGGCGTCGCATCCCCGCCAGGTGCCGGCGCAGCGATTCAGCTTCAACGCCCCGTTCGGCAGCGATCTCCTCCACCGGCTTCGACAGGTGGATGATGTTCGAGCCGCTCTCCCGGTCCGACGCTTCTTCCCGATAGTTCCCCCCTCGCTGGAGATTGTATATCTTTGCGAAGAGGCGTCCGTCGTCCTTGCCGAGGACGTCGAGAACGTCTTTGTGACGCCAGACATAGGATGCGCCTTCCTCGCCGTCCACCTCCGCGTTGATGGCCGAGTAGAACCCGCCTTCCTCGCTCGTCATCTTTCTCTGAAGCCACTCATAGACTTCTTCCACGGCGTCTCGATATCGCTCCGTCCGGGTGATCTCATAGGCGTCGGCGTACAGGCGCATGAGTTGCGCGTTGTCGTAGAGCATCTTCTCGAAGTGCGGGACCAGCCATTCGGCGTCGGTGGAGTAGCGGTGGAACCCGCCGCCGAGGTGGTCATGGATGCCGCCGAGCCAAATAGCGTCCAGGGTGCCGGAGATCATCGGCAAGAGCGTCTTGTCGCCCGTGCGGCGGTATTCGACAAGAAGCAGCCCGAGAGCGCCGTGCGGCGGGAACTTGGGGGCGCCGCCGAAGCCGCCGCGTTCTTCGTCGTAGGTTCGGCGGTACTGGTCCACCGCCCTGGAGAGTAGCGACGGGTCAAGCTGAGCGCTGACCGCCTCGCTCCCGCTGAAGCCGGCTGCGCCGATCCGCCGGATCGCCTCGGCAAGCTGATCGGCCTGCTGGTCGATGTCCTCGCGCCGCGTTCGCCAGAACTCGGCCGCGCGGTCGAGAATCCCGAGGAACTGCTCCCTCGGCCAGTACGTCCCGGCCATCCACGGTTTGCCGTCCGGCGTCAGCCAGACGGAGTTGGGCCAGCCGCCCCGGCCCGTTACCAACTGCGTTGCGAGCATGTACTGCTCATCAATGTCCGGTCGCTGCTCGCGGTCCACCTTGATGGCGACGAAGTGTTTGTTCATGACCTCGGCGACGCCGACATTGGTGAAGGATTCCCGCTCCATGACCTGGCACCAGTAGCAGGTCGAGTAGCCCACGGAGAGGAAGACGGGCTTGTCCTCTCCCTCCGCCTTCTCGAACGCTTCCTTGCCCCATGGATACCAGTTTACGGGGTTGTGGGCATGCATCAGGAGGTAGGGGCTGCTCTCGTTGGCCAGTCGGTTCGTGAACGTCATGGCGGCTCCTTCCGTTGTGGCCTTCACCTCGCCGGTGCGCTACTGTCACGGGGCACTGTAAAACTGTAATCATGAAAGCGGGCTGACCCAACAAGTGGTTTGGGTGTATAACCTAACACTGTAACGGGGTCGCACGTGGCGCCCCGCTCTGAACAGGGGGGAGCAGCCCTATGAACTATGAACAAATATAGCGGACTGGATGTGCATTGCAAGCAGGCGAGAGGCATTTGCGATCTCCCTCCTGCAGGAGGGGTATCGGCACTGGTCACACCGGTAATCAGGGCGGCATCTGACCGCTTTGGCAAATTGGGGCCGCGGAGCCCCCCCGATGTAACGCTGACGGCCTTTCCCGACATCGTATCCCCATCTTCCCCCACGCGTTTTGCCTTTTCCTGCCCAGCCCGACCGCTATGCGGCCCGGACAAGCTGAGTATCCTCTCGGCCTGCTTCTCCTTCACCCGCCCAAGGGCCATCGCCAGCATCAGCGTCAGGGCTAGCCCGCAACGAAGACGCATCTTACGAAGGCCAAGGATGTAGTGACGCTCGAACCCAAACGACACGGCCGCTCGCATGACAGAAGTATACACCGAAGTCCCGGATTTCGGTCAGATTCGTGCTGAATGGGCGATATCATGCTACGCAGGCAAGCCGTTCAGAAGCTCTGCCAGCTTCGCGGAATCGTACTTATTTCGAAGGTGGGGAATGCTCCGAAGCTGGCGTGCTCGACCGTAACAAGCGGGCCCCCAGGGCGAAGCTGTTCGCGGTATTACGGCCGCGGGGCCTGGAGAATTCCCAGAAGCGTTCTTATGTCCTGTAGTGCGAGGTCCACATAGTCTTCCCCACGACGGGCCGAGTCCAGGGACACAAATCGGCTGATGCTGCCGACCCGCTCCAGCTTCGGCCGGACCTTGTTCATAAGCGCCCGCAGTTCGGCGGACAAAGACAGCCGACTCATCTCCCAGGCGTCTGGATCGTCGAGCGTACTCCAGATGCGCTCCAACGCGGCGAAAAGGGGCGCCCAGTTGACCCATTCCGGCGCCGGGGCGCCTGGAGCAAGGAACGCCATCCAACGCTCCAGAGAAAGTCCATACGTGTGTTGCCCCGCCTGTTCCCGCAAGCCCAGCAGGCCGGACAGGGTTATCTCTCGGAGCGTGTTGTAAACGGTGCGGCGGAAGTAATATGTCGCGTCGGTAACATCCGACACGCCGGCCTGCTCCCGACCCAGCAGATAGGCAACGACCTCGCAACGCGAATTGACGCCGAACAGGGCGCGGAGCTTGAGCAGCAGGTTCTGCGGCTCTTCCGGATTGAACAGCTGCGCGTCGGGTTCGAGCTCCACCGGCTCGCAGAGAAAGCCCCGTTTCGCGAACACCGGGTCCGGGTGTTGCATCCGCGGCATCGGTTTCCCATCCCGCAGGAAAAAAAGGGGCTCCGCTTCTTCCTCAACCGCTTTCCGGTCTTGGGCCAGTCGTCGCCACTTCGACGCACTCGTCGGTTCCTGCAACGACGCCGCGACCGCCCCGAGCACCGGGCCGGCTTGGAATCCCTCCGTTTTGAGCATGTTCTTGAGCCGCTGGACATTCACCCAACGCTCGTGCTGGAGCAGCCATCTCAGCATCGCGTTGAACAGCCGAGCGTCGTACCGTCCCATCGTACATGTAAAGAGGAGCAGCGCCTCCGGATCGATGATCCGACGTTCCCGCCAGGCAGGGCTGCCGGGAACTCCCATCGCAGACCACTGCGACCACAAAAAGTCCAGGGCCGTATCCAGGCACTCGGTTCTAAAGTCTTTCAGCGACATCTTCGTATCCAAGCTGATGGAGCATGGACTTGAGCACACCTCGGAAGCCCTCGGATACATCGTGCGACATTGCCCAACGCGCCGCCCGCTCCATCTCATCGTGCGTCGGCTCCAGGGCCATCAGGTCCTGCACATGGTATCCGCCGCGGTCGAGCCGCCGCGTATAGCTTGAAGTGAAGCTGGTCGAGCCGGCCGACAAAGCAGACCGTCAGGTTATCGTCGTATTCCCTTGTCATCAGGCGCGATGCAAGCCCGTCTGGGAGGCCGAGTTGGTACAGGCCTCCCTCTCCGCTGCTCGGCCGGTTGTTGAGCCAGCCCTCCGGGAGCCCCAGAGCATCGGCAACCTCTCTTGCGGCCGTGCTCAAACCCGGTGGCAGTGGGTCGGGTGAAATTAACTGGCCCTGCTCGTCCATCATAGCCACCACGTCCACGTCCCTCGTTGTCCGCGGCACCAGTCCGAGTGCGATCAGCGCAGACTCTCCACAGACGACCAGACGCAGGGGGCTTCCCTTTCGCGCCGCAGGCGTTCCGCAAGTAGCGTCAGCGCCTGGTCAAGAATCTCGCTGTTCAAGTCCTGAGCCATACAGTCACCTGATATCTCTTGTACCTAGTATAGGCACAACAGATATCCCAGTCAAGCAAAAAAATCCGCCATGGCGCCGCGCCAACACGGCTGGCGACTGACGTTCCCGGTGATCGAGGAACGGCCGGCTAGCCCAAGTTCAACAGTTAGCGAGTTGAAACGGGTCTATTCGGCCTCTCGGTGCAAAACAGGCGCAAAGTCGTGACTACATGCCGGACATAGTATCAATTCCTTCGCGCCACCTGGGCCGCCCCAGCCGCGCCGGAAGCGTCAGGCCGAGCCGCTGCAGAAGCGCCCGCTGATGGCCGTCGGGCCGACTGACACACCGAAGCTCGATTTCTCGCCCGCTCCGAGTCGGAAGAACCACGCCGCAGCATTTGATCCTTCCGATCTCATCCATCACGGTCCGGCCGCCCCGCCCCAGGGTGGCCTGTTCCATCCATTTCTGAAGCGTCTTCCACATCGGATAGGCCAGGAACGCCACCAGGATGTGGGCGTGGACCCGCCGCCGGGTCTGGTGGTAGATGGGCCGCACGACGAGGGCGGTCTTGCGAAGCATAAGCGAAGCTGGTCCAGCGGGTGAGCTGGCGGCGGCTTCTGCGGCCCGGTTGGGGAACCGAAAAACAGCCGATGGATCGCGTCGGCCACGGCATAGTGGAAGAACGCCGGCACCGCATAGAACCGCAGTGCCTTCTCGCAGAGCTTCTTGAACATCAAACTCAGCTTGGCCCTCGCGCCCAGAATCACACTCACAAAATACATCACCGCATGCACCAGGACGTACAGATTGCGCAGGCCGACATAACTGCGGACCCGCACGTCTTCCAACTGGTAACTCTGTTTCATGAACCGGTGGGCCTCTTCGCACTTCCATCGAGTGAGGTACACGTCGGCGATCCAGGCGGCGTGCTCGCGGTCGGGGAGCGGCGGCACGTTGGTGAGTAGCAGGATCGGGTGCGTGCCGAACCCGCGAATGACCACCAGATGCAGGGGGATGTCCGGTCGCTCCGGAAGTCGCACGACCATCGAGCGAATCGACTGATCTGAGCTTTGACCTTCGACCCGAGTTTTCTGTGCTGGGCCATCGGTGATTCCTCCTGGAGATTCCCCAAAAAGCAACGCCATTCGCACCTATCTTACTGGAAAATCTCCGGTTCCACTTACAAAGATACGCAACTCTTTGGCCAACCGTCTCTTGCGCAACAACGCCGTCAATTTTTGGGGAAACTCCTCTTCAGGGTTCTCTTGACAGTGACCCGGCGTTGTGGTACATAACCTAGGTAGATGCTGATAACTACCGAGGTGTCGTACCGGACGGGAGGCGTCGCATGTCACTTACAGAGAAGCAAAAGAAGGTCCTTGACCTCGTGAAGGAGGCGGGCGTTCTGCGCCCGAGAGATCTCGACGCACACAACATCTCCCGGAGTTGCCTCAGCCGTCTCGCACGGAAGGGTCTGGTCCAGCGGCTTTCGAGGGGCCTGTATGCTCTTCCGGATGCAGACTTCGGCGAGAGACACACAGTGGCTGAGGCCTGCAAGCGGATTCCGCACGGCGTGGTGTGCCTTCTCTCGGCGCTCAGTTTCCACGAGATAGGTACGCAGAATCCGCACCGGGTTTGGCTGGCCATCGACTACAAGGCATGGCTGCCGAAGCCAAATGGACTGCCCCTGCGGGTGGTCCGGTTCTCGGGCAAGGCCCTGGTCGAGGGCGTCGAGGAGCACGATGTCGAGGGCGTAACCGTTCGCGTGTACTGTCCGGCCAAGACTGTGGCCGATTGTTTCAAGTACCGTGACAAGATCGGGCTAGATGTGGCGCTGGAAGCGCTTCGGGACTCGTGGAGCAAGCGACTGGTCACCATGGACGACCTGTGGAACTACGCCAAAGTCTGCCGAATGACACAGGTGATGCGCCCGTATCTGGAGACGCTGACGTGAGCCGGAAGGACCTCAAAAACGTCGCCCATTCGGTCCGTCAGCGGCTTCTGAACATCGCACGTGACCGGGGCGAGGTGGCCGAATGGGTTTACAGGGCGTATGGACGGGAGCGGTTGCTTTACCGGTTGACGCAATCAGGCCAGGCCGACCGATTCGTGCTCAAAGGAGCGACGCTCTTCTCGATCTGGACGGATGAGCCATATCGCCCGACACGGGACCTCGACCTGCTGGGGTACGGCGACAACAGTGCAGCGGAGCTGAAGCGGCTCTTCCGGAACGTGTGCACCGTTCCGGTCGATGACGACGGTCTCGAGTTCGACCCCGACTCGGTCCGGACAGAGCAGATGCGGGCCGACGAAGAGTATCCGGGTGTTCGAGTCATCCTGCGTGGCCAACTCGGTCAGGCGCGGATTCCCGTGCAGGTGGATGTCGGCTACGGCGACGCGGTAGTTCCCTCGCCGGAGGTCGTTGAGATGCCGACAATCCTGCCGGACTCGGCGCCTGTAAGCATGAAGGCGTACCCCCGCGAGGCGGTGGTCGCCGAGAAGTTTGAAACAATTGTGCGTCTGGGGATGGGGAACAGCCGAATGCGGGACTTTTATGACGTGTGGTCGATGGCCCGGTCTTTCGAGTTTGATGGGGCTACGCTTGCGAAGTCGCTGGTGGCTACATTCGAGCGGCGGGGTACGCCCGTTCCGCGGGAGCGCCCCACAGCCCTGACCGTCGAATTCAGCGAGAACAAGCGGGTGAAGCGGGGCTGGCTCGGCTTTCTGGGGAAAGACAGTATCGGGCAGGAAAAGCTCTCTCTGGCCCAAGTCGTCAAGCTGCTCGGTAAATTCCTGATGCCTCCCGCAAAATCGATTGCGGACAATGAGCCCTTCAATAGGGTGTGGAGCCCCGGCGGGCCTTGGGAGCACCGCCAGGAGTAGTTTTCAAAAAACGAATGCCGGAACGCCCAAATCCGGCGATAGAGATTTTGAAGGGGTAAGAACGGACGGTAAACGGATCCGGTTGGCAGTGGAAGTGCGTTCGGGTTGTGGACGACGGCTCCAGAAGGCGAATCGTAGTGCAAAAGGCCGGGCATCGGCGGAATTGGACGCCGTGCAGGCGTACCGCCCCCGCAACTCCCCGACTTGTCGCTCAATCCAGAGAAGGGCACGGCTAGTCCAAGTTCAACAGTCAGCGAGCTGGAACGGGTCTATTCGGCCTCTCGAAGCAAAACAGGCGCAAAGTCGTGACTACATGCTGTGAGGGGGCGGAGTAAAAATACAGCGCGCCGCGGAGGAAAACCGCAGCGCCTATCCCATAAGGCACTCCACTTATAACCCGCCCGTTTGCGGTTGTCAAACCTCCGATTCTTGTGATTTTCGGGCGGCGGATGCGGCCTGACGGAGCCGCC
>PUPC01000052.1 GCA_003553185.1 Planctomycetota bacterium
CCACGCCCCGTCCCGGGGCCGGCGCGCCCCGTCGCGGACTTCGCATATCCGAGGCGGATACACCGGCTCGTCCTGGAGCTTCTCCTTCGGAGCTCGCTGGTAGGAGCCGGATGCCAACCGGCCGGCGTGCCGTTAACGAAGACTCCGTAGCGCAGAGAGGGAGGGGGAGGTCCCCGCAGCTCCACTGGCGCTGTTTATCCGAAGCAGAAGAACTGGTCGACATACGCCCGGTCCCTTCCGGTGACCGGCCTTCATTTCTGGCGGGCATCGGCCATCACAAGCCGGATGCGATGTTCCTGCTCGTTTCTAAGCTGTAAAAAGCCCTGTGTTGACATCGCGCGCCTGTGGGCGATAATGCTGGCGTCGACCGGTTCAAGCCCATGATGCGTGGCCTGAGCAGAGGAAGGTCTGGGCGGGGATAACGGCGATACCGGCCTGTGGATATTACAGGGAGAAGGGACATGCCGAAACCGCGAAAGCTCTCGGAACCAGCCGACGCTGACCAAGAGACCGTGACGTTTGGCGTTTGCGCCACGTGTGACCCCCGGATCGAGGAAGCCGACCGACAGCGAGCCCGGAACATCGCCGAGATGACAGCGGGCGTGATCGCCGACGGTGTCCGGATGCCCGACGGCTCGCCGGTCGAGGTCGTGTGGACGCCGACGCTGATCGATGGCGAGCCCCAGGCGGACATCGTTGCCCGGCAGTTCCGCGACGCGAACGTCGAGGCCCTCGTGTGCGCCCCCGATACCTGGGCGTTCCCCCAACTCACGCTCATCTCGCTGCTCTCACGCCTGTCGGACAACATCCCGGCCAACATCACCTGCGGGAACGCGGGGCCGAAACCGGGCGTGGTCTATGCCCACGCGGCCAACGGGGCGCTGGCCCAGTCCGGGCGGCTGGTCACCCTCAACGTCGGTACCTGGCCCGATACCGGCCCGACGCCGGAGATGTCCGACGCCACCGCCGAGGCCCTGTGCGACTGGTGCTACGCCGCGTTGACCCACGCCGGGCTGAAAGGCCGCCGCGTCGTCGTCTTCGGGCACGACTCGATGGGGATGGAGACGGCCCTCGCCCACGTCATCCCTACTCGCAACAGCTTTGGCCTCGAGATCGCCCGGTTGGACATGAAGCTGCTTGCCGACATGATCGAGAAGGGGGCCTACGATGCAGCAGAGCTGGCCTCGCTCCGCCGATGGGTCGATGAGCACGTCGCCGACCGACTCGAGCTTCCGGACGAAGCGGCGAGCGAACGGTTCGACAGGGGCTTGGCCGCCTACCTGGTCATGCGCGACCTGATGGCCGACCTGAACGCCGTCGGCGGCGGGTTCATGAACCAGCTCGAATGGGGGAGTGACCGGCGGGGCCTGCCCCTGCCCATCGCCGACTGCGCCGAGTCGCTGTTCAACTCGACGTTCGATCACACCGGCCGCAAGCCGCCGGTCCCGTTCGCCACCGAGGCCGACGTGCAGGGGCTTCTGACCATGCTGTTCATGTCGCGATTGGCCGGCGGCGCCCCGCCGCTCTTCATGGACTTCCGAAAGGTCTGGGAGCCATGGGAGATCCGGGCGCTCGCCGATAAGCTCGGCGTCGGATTCGACGAGGACGCCTTGTGGGCCGAACGCGGCTTCGTCGACGGCGATAACTCCGGCTCGGCCAGCTTCGACTGGGCCGGGACGCCCGGCGAGGCCGTCCAATCGCTCATGCGGCGAGTCGCGATGCCCCTGGCCGATCCGTTCTACTTCCCCGGCGGCGGCAACAGCGTCAGCTTCGTCACCCCCGGCGGGATCGAGGGCATCGCCGCACGGCTCGCCTACAGCACCCTGTCGGGGATGTTCAGCTTGGTCTGGGACGAGGCGGACACGGTCGATCTGCCCGACCAACTCGCGACGGCGGTCGCCGACACGAGCACGCCGACCTGGCCGCACACCTGGGTCGTGCCGAAGTACGCTTCGATGCCCGAGTACAAGCAGTACGCCCCCGCGAACCACTTCCACATGGTGTGGGGCCTGCCCGTGCGGCGGCTCCAGTATTGGATGGACCTCGCCAACGTGCTCTCGGTCACGCCCTGGAGCGCCCGGCCACGGTTCATCGAGGGCACCGACCGGCCGCTCCCGCTGCTCTACCTCCTCAACGGCGGCGAGGACGCGACGAAGATGGCTCGGAAGGCACGGTAGCTCGCCGGGCGGCCTGCGTTGATGCGCGATCAGGCCTCCACGCCGCCCTCCGGGCTTTCCGCCAAGATTATCCAGTTGGAGTCATCCCGGTCGGTGTGCGGGTTGAAGAACGCCACCTCGTGGTCGTGGACGGATGCGAACACGGCCCGCAGCGCGGCGGTGAATTCCTCCGGCGGCTCCCACGCCGACCACAGCCCGAAGACGCCGTCCGGCCGGAGATGATCGGCCAACTGGTGCAACCCGTCGGCGAGATAAAAATCGCCGTGCCGAGCGTGGAGCAGGCAGTCGGGGGCGTGATCGATGTCGAGCAGGATGACGTCGAATTGCTCGGAGTTCTCCGGGCCGACATACTCGAAGAAATCGCCCTCGACCAGCGAGCACCGGGGATCGTCCATCAACGTGTCGGCCAGTGGTACCAGCCGCTCGCGATGCCATCGGATAACCGGGCAAAGCAGCTCGACGACCACCAGCCGCCCCACGGAGGGGTGTGAGAGCACCTCCGCCGCCGTGTGACCCAGGCCCAGCCCGCCGACCAGCACGTCGAGCGGTCGATCAGCCCGGCGGCCATCCAACGCCAGCCGGGCCAACGCCCGCTCGCTCTCGTTGACCGTGCTCGACATCAGCATCTCATCGTTGAGCGTGACCTCGTACACCAGGTCGTCGGGCACCGACGGCGAACTGCGGCGCCGAAGCACCAGCTCGCCCAGAGGCGTCTTCTGATAATCGACTTCCTCAAAGAACATCGCCATCGCATTCCTCTTTTTTGCCTTACTTTCGGAGCCGGCACCAATATCGGCGATCGATGATGCGCGATTGCCTCGCGAAGGGCGGTCGTCCCGTTCAACCGCAGATTGGCACACCGAAGAGGGCGACGTCGGCGTAGTGCCGGTTCGCCCGGGAGCCATCGTATGCCCCGGCTCGGCGGGTGTCAATTCGCCTTGGAATATTCGCAGACGGAGCTTGGACTCGGGGCCAGCACTTCCGAATCAAGGGCGCCCGCAAAGCGGGCGCGTGGGAATGGACGGTAATATTCAGACGTCTCCTTTATCCAGCCCTCTCTTTCGTAGGGGAGGGGACGGCCAGATGCTTTTGACGAATCCTGTTGAAAACATGCTGATTTTCCTTGACATTTCGCCGAAACTATAGTACATTCACATAGTGAACGCTAACTCGGGCTGAATCATGAAGTCCACCGAAATCAAGTATCTGATGCTGCTGAACGGGGTCGACGCGGCTCCGGCGGCGACGCACGCCGAGCTTGCCGACGCCATCGACAGCCCACCCAGTCTGGTCAACCGCTACCTCAAGCGGCTTGAGGAGTGGGGCGCTCTGATAGTCGATGGAGCGGCGGAACGGCGGTATGACCTGACGCCCAGCGGGCGGCGTCTGGTCGGACAAGGAACCTGGGAACTGCTGGCGTTCGCCGGCGACCTGCTCGAACGGCACCGTGAACGTTCAATCGAGGAACTGAGAGAAGAGGCGAACCGGTTGGGCATTCGGCGGGCTGTGATATATGGGGCGGTTCCGCTGGCGGGCCTCGTCGGGCGCTGGGCCCGATGCGCCGGCCTCGACGTGGTGGCGACGTGTGACGAAGAACGGGCGGGCGAGGGCATCCTGCGGCTCGACGGCCTGGGAGACGTCCGGTTCGACGGGTTCATTCTGGCGGACCGGGAGCGGGCCGAGGACGCCGTCCTGCTGAGCTTGCTCGAACATTACGCGCCGGTGATCAACCCGTTTCTCATCGACGGCTCAGCGGAGCCCGACTGGGACGGCCGGGCCGGACAGCAGCAACGACAGGAGCGACGATGAAATCGAGCACGATGCGAGAGCTGGACATCCTGCAGGCGATTGAGCGGGGCGAGAAGGTCAGCAAGCGGGATCTGACGCACCGGCTGAACATCGCCGGGAAGCTCGCCGACCGATACCTCCGGCAGCTCGTGAAGAAGGGATGGCTGAAGGTGAGCACCGCGCCGCCCCGGCGGATGCTCTACTGGCTGACGCCGAAGGGGTTCGCCGAGAAGGCCCGACTGAGCGTCGAGTTCGTGTCGTTCACGTACAACATGTACCGCGAGTGCCATCGGCTGGCCTCGAACTTGCTGCACGATCTGGCCGCCGAGGATGACGTGCGTCGTGTCGTGTTCTACGGGGCCGAGCCGCTGGCCGAAGTGGTCGCCGTCTCGCTGCCCGAGAACGACATCGAACTGGTCGCGGTGGCCGACGAGGACCGCCTGGGTGAGGAGTGTGCCGGCCATACCGTCATCTCGGTGGACGAGCTCGACTCGCTGGAGTTCGACCGGATCGTCTTTACCAAGTTCTCGAAGCGGGACGACCGGATACTCCGGAAGCTGCTCGAGACCAAGGGCGAGGTGGTGGACATGACCGAGCCGGAGGTCCCGGAGGAAGGATGAATGGGGCCGCAGGAAAGCGAGCTGGTGAGCCGGCGAATGAACCGACGAGGGCGGGATGCTGAACGGCGATGAAGAAATCAATGAAGACCGCATCCCCGAGGATGTGGACGGCGAGGCGAGCGGGCTGGAACCCGCCGGGGAGCCGCCCGGCGAGTTCTCGCTGACCTCGCGCGTCGTCCGCGGTGGGGCCTGGGGGTTCGCCGGCAAGGTCGCCGGGCGCGGTCTCCAAGTGGTCAAGCTCGTCGTCCTCGCCCGTCTGCTCGTGCCCGAGGACTTCGGCCTGTTCGGCATCGTCATGCTGGCGATGGCCGCCATCGAGACGCTCACCACGACCGGCTTCGAGAAAGCGCTCATCCAGCGCCGGGACGACGCCCGGGCTCACCTCGACACCGCCTGGACGGTCCAGATTCTGCGGGGGCTGGTCATTGCGGCGCTGCTCTTCGCCGGGGCACCGTTGGTCGCCTGGTTCTTCGACGAGCCGCGAGCGGTCATCCTGCTCCGCGTCCTCTGCCTGGCCAAGGTCATCAGCGGGTTCCGCAACATCGGGATCATGTACTGGCAGAAGGAGATCGAATTTCATCGGCACGTGGTATTCGAGTTCGTTATCGCCGTCGTCTCAGTGGCCGTCGGAATCACACTTGCCGTCGTACTGCGGAACGTCTGGGCGCTCGTCTGGTCAACCATTGCGGGGTCCGCGACGGGTGCCGTCCTCAGCTACGCGATGCACCCCTACCGGCCCCGGCTACGCCTGGACTTGGCCCGGGCCGGCGAGCTCTTCGGCTACGGCAAATGGTTGCTGGGCAGTTCTGCCTTGATTTATCTGGGCAGCAAATTAGACAACATTATCGTGGCAAAGCTACTTGGCACGGTCTTTCTGGGGTTTTATGTGATGGCGTACCGTCTATCTGTGTTGCCTCTTCGCGAGACAACTTATGCGGTGTCGGGTGTTCTTGTGCCCGGTTATGCAAAAGTGCAAGACGACCCCATACGGCTTAATCGCTCTTATAAACGCGCTCTCGGTATTACGGCATTGTTATCTGTGCCTTTATGTTTTGGTATGCTGGTATTGGCAGCGCCAATTATTGAACTGATGCTTGGTGGGCAATGGCTTCCAATAGTCAGAATCCTTCAAATACTTATGGTAGCTCAATTGATTAAAGGCGTTGTCTCAACAGGCAGCCCCCTTTTTTTGGGGACAGGGCACCCACGCTACGAATTTCACGCGCAACTTGCCAGGACTATTGGTTTGTCGGTTTGTATTGTGCCAGGTATTTTGTTGTACGGCCTTGAGGGAGCTGCACTCGCGGTATTGGGCAGTGCGATAGCTATGTTTGTTGTATACACGAGAGCGGTACGCCATCTAGTTGATGATGTAGCTGCTGTCTGCCGTGATTCGCTCCTGCCTCCGTTGGCTGGTGCGGTGGCCATGGCAGCTCTATTGGCTTATCCAGCTTTAATGCTCGCCAGGTACGAAAGGGCAATCTGGGTTGAAGCAACCATCCTCGCGATTCTTATAATTGTTGGCGCGGCCGTTTACTCTCTTGTGTGCCTTGGCGTAGCAAGGTGCTTCCCAAATTCAACAATCCCCGCCGATGTAGCAAGTATCCTTGGGAGGATGAGGAACCTTTTGGCAAACGCAAAGTTAATATCCAGCAGGCATCCTGATAATGCTGGCGAGCGCCTTTGATGATGGACATTGCATGTTGTGAGAGAATATACAGATTTCTAGCGGATTAGATTTCATGATCGATTTCCTGTTTTCATGTGACAGAAATCGCGAGTCGGTATTTTCCATATCCCTGACGTGTTTTCGTCCAGACCAGCCCACGAGAACCTTCTCCGGTGAGTGGGGTACCTTGGTAACTGTTGGGCGCCCCTATCCCGCCTTCGACACGGTGGAGACCGACCGCCATATCACCGTGGTCCTGGGCGGGCCACTCCCGCGCCATGACGATACGATTGCGTCGGGAGATGAATCCCACGACGGGACCCGCTGGATTTTTCAACATTGGAAGCAAAAGCGAACCATCCGCTGGGATGAGGACCTCGTTGGTCATTTCCTCGTCCTCTGCATCGACAAAGAGACCGGGACCGCTGAAGTCGTCACCGACATCAACGCATTTGTGCCTGTCTACCGTACCGAAGATACTCCGCTGGTCATCGGCTCACACGCCGATGCCGTCGCAATGGCCGCTGGTTCTGCCCACGACATAGACCCGGTGTCGGTCGCTGATTTTCTGACTTATAGCACTGTGACCTATCCATATACAATGTACAAGCCCGTCAAACACCTCCCGCCAGCGACTGTCACTCGGTTTGGCTCCGATTCAGAGCCGTCCTCCAGTACATATTGGGAGCCAAGAGAGAAGGTGGGCTTTAAGAACATTCGCGAAGCGGCCAAACACTTGCGTGCCGTTATAACGGCTAATGTCCGCAGAATATGCGCTGGACAGGAGAAAATTGGGTTGCTCATAAGTGGGGGCGAAGACTCGCGCATCGTAGCATCATTGGTCCCAAAGCCCACACGCGCACACGCGATAACGATAACGGACTCATATAACCGCGAAGCCCAAATTGCCGAGAGGGTCTGCCGGACTCTTGGTGTCGAGTGGGATTCCGTGACACGGTCGCCTACTCATTACCTCGATTACGCTACGAAATCGATCAGTCTCAGCGAATCGAATAACTGCTTCCTGCACGGCCACATTAACGGTTTTGAGCACAACCTTCCAGCCGGTTGCCGGGTTATTGGTGGAGTGATGGCTGATGCGTTTTGCAAGGGGTCCCACATCAAGGGAAAGATGCGAGCGGGGCTCAAATATAAATTACTTCTCAAAGATTGGCATTATGGGGGCGGCGACTTCCCACTGAACTCCGCTTTGGCTCGAAGCGTCAATAACCGACGTCGAATTTATAACTCGCGTTTAAAACATGTTAGACCGAGAAGCTGGGCCGAATGGCACAGTCTGACCCCAGCATGTATGAATACCAATCTAGCATTTCTGTTTATCAATCGTCGTCTTTTCCCCAGCTGCGAACCCTTCGCAGACGCCCTCCTCGTAAAAACTTCAGCAGCAATTCCCCACAAATGGAAGATCAACCGCCAGCTCTTCTACCGGGCCATGCGCCCTGTCCTCCGTCAGACCCGTTGGATTCCCCACGGCAACGGCTTATTTCCCTATTTTAATGTTTGGAGTAACATACCGGTGCGGGTCATCAGGCGCTTTCAGCGTAAGTTTTGGAAAAAGAAAGCTCCCAATTCTACGCACAACGATGGGCCCTGGCCTAACTGGGAAGAGGTGGTTTCCCAACACAGGTTTTATGAACTCTACCCGCGGGATGACCATACTTGGGCAGGTGGGCTTCCTCCGGAGACTCAAGCCCCTTTGCGTGACCTCGTCCAGTCATGTAAAGCAAATGATTCGGCACGAACCAAACTTTGCTTACTTCAGGTGAAACTGTGGCTGAAAGGCCTTTTGAGGGAAGGTTATGACTACCGATAATCACGACCGCCTCCTGAATCCCCAGGTTGATAAGGATCACTATTACGGGAAGGGATACTTAACCCCGAGGCGGTTCGCATCATACGGCCACCAGTTGCAGGAGATCGCGGCGCTCGAACCGAAAAACGTGCTGGAAGTTGGGGTTGGTAACGGTGTCGTGCCCTATATGCTTCGGGGAGCGGGGTTCGACGTAACGACTCTTGATTTTGATCCGGCCCTCGAGCCTGACGTGGTTGCTTCCGTGACTGACATGCCGTTTGGAGACGGGGCTTTCGACATCGTTGCCTGTTTCGAGGTGTTGGAGCATATCCCTTGGGACCGGGTGCCTCAAGCATTGGGCGAAATCCAGAGGGTATGCCGCAGATATGCGTTAATCAGTGTGCCGGACGCGAGAGGGTATTTCCTTGTGCATATTCCAGGGCTGATTTCCCGCAGATTGTTTAAGCGACCGTTCTGGAAACCCCACAAACATAAGTTCGATGGAGAGCACTATTGGGAGATTAATACGAAGAGCCATTCCTTGAACGCCTTTGTTGAGCGCATCAAGATTGCTGGATTTGAGATGGAGCGCACATTCAGAGCGTGGGAAATGCCCGAACATCGTTTCTTCCGACTGCGAGCCGTGGCTGGCCCAAGGCAACCAATACAATGAGCATTGATCGCGATGAGGCACAAAAACTCTGGCCGCCGACCTGTCACGGCCGATGGATGAGCGAGGAGTACGAGCCGGGGCTGGTCAGCGTCATCGTCCCGACCTACAACCGTGCCCACCGGCTGGCCGAGACGCTGGACAGCATCTACGCCCAGACCTATCGCCCCATCGAAGCGATCGTCGTCGATGACGGCTCGACGGATAACACAGCCGAGGTCCTTGCCGAATGGCGAGCGGAGCACTCCGACAATACGCAGTTTACGCTTGCCGACTTACGGCAGGAAAACAAGGGCGCTCCCGCCGCCCGCAATCGAGGAGTCATCGAGTCGCACGGCGAGTACGTCCATTTCTGGGACTGCGAGGATGTCATGCACCCGGAAAAGATCGCCCGGCAGGCCGAGGCGGCGGCCAGGCACCAAGCGGATATGGTCGTTTGCGACGTGGAATATTTTCGAGATGAACCGGGGGATGACGGGAAGAAGCTCGAATTCGCAGCCCAGACCGGGTTTGCCACCGGCACCAGAGACGTGGTCGAGAGGTGCGTCTGCGGCGGCGGATGGAGCACACAGGCGGTGCTGTTTCGAAGGAGCGTACTTTGCGCGGCGGGGCCCTGGCGAGAGTCGTTGAGACGCCACCAGGACGTCGAGTTCAACTTCCGCGCCGCACTGAGTGCGAACAGTATTGCCAGCGTCGCCGTCCCGCTCTCCTTTATTCGCACACACATCGAGCCGGGCAGCATCTCCGGCGACCGCTCGGCGGATGCGTTCCAGAACATGATGGATGCATATCTGACTGTCCGGGATCACTTGGGAAAAATCGGGCACTTGAATGCCGCCGCCCGTTTATTCCTGTTTCACCGGATGGTCTCAATCGCAGAACTGGCGGCGAAGGCAGGGCATCGCGAAGCTGTCTTGACGGCGTGCCGTCTGGCAATGGAATTTGCCCCTGACCGGCGGCGTTCCGTTCTCAAATGGTTTCTGACAATCATAGAGAAGTTGAAGGGCCGGATGTTCTTCGGCGTCGTCCGGATTGCTTTCGTCGCCAATA